>JAKSBB010000683.1 GCA_022361315.1 Desulfobacterales bacterium | reverse complement strand
GTTTTCGTCCCTGCCGGGCTTTGTCCACACATAGGCGTAAAACCCTTCTTTTTTCTCACGGATGATCCGGATCATATCCCTGATCACGTATTGCCCACGGGCATCCCGGAGGTCAAGGAGGTTTCGTCCTTCATTTTCAGGCCGGTCTGCAAAAAGCCGTGGACTCCCGTCAAATCCGTTTATGAAATAGTATCCCTGATCATGGTCGAAACGAATAGGCCGCAATGCTGCGATGATTTGCTTTTGAATCTCATCCCCAGGCAGCTTGTCCCTGTTTTTTTCGTAGATGTGCCATGCAATGGCATGGGCCTCATTCACCCGGGACTGGATATTGCGTTTTGCATCGGCCAAGAGGCGGCCTGTTTCATGGTTTATAAGGTGTGTTACCCGGTCAACTTCATTCCGGATTGCTGCCCGCTGGTCCCGGATATAGTCCGCCCGCATTTTTTCCGACCGGACGCGGGTTTGTCTGTATGAGTTTGCGGTATGAATGAACAATAAAAAAAGGGCGAGCCCGATGAGGATAGTAACAACCGTTCGATTTATTTTTTTCAGAATACTGGGTTGTTGTGCTGATGGTCTCAAAATTGCCCCTTCCCTTCCTGCGGCATGCGCAGCAATTCATTGCTGCCACAATGGATCATTGCAGCCGGATTCAAGCCTAACGAGTTGAAGGGTAAGGTGATTATAGAGAATTAAAGGATTAAATCAAGGAGAACAGACGAATTTTGTCGGTGGTTATACCAAAAGCCATAAAAGTGAATGAGATAATAAGGTGCGCTGTTAAGAATTCTGATTGTCAAATAACTCCAGAATATAATCGGTAGAGTCTATTAAATCCGCCTTGAGCCAGTGCAGGACCTTTTCTTCATCTCTGTTCTTCAGGCTTTCAACAATGTGTTCATGGTAGCTCACCCCCACCTTGGGAGCCTTGTCCAGAGATTGACCGAACATGATGTGGTAGTATGGACTGACCTTGTCCCACAGATGTTTGATGACTTCCAGCAGTATCGGTGCACCGGCCTGCCGGTAAATGAGAAAGTGAAAATTCCGGTTTGTCTCCAGAAGCTCGGAGGTTTTGGTGCCTTTACGGGCTCTGGCAAAATCCGTTTGGGCTTTGTCCAGTTGAATGATAAATTCAGGGCTGACTTTTCGGGTGGCTTTGGCTGCCGCCCGGGGTTCCAGAAGAATTCTCATTTCCGATATTTCTTTGAGATTCTCCCGGGATAACTCTTTTACCAGGCTCCCCCATTTGGGTTTTGTGGATATCAGCCCTTTGGCTTCAAGGCGCCCCATGGCCTCCCTGACGGGAATCCGGCTGACATCCATCATCCGGGCAATCTCTTCGGTGACGATTTTCTGTCCGGGAGGGATTCGGCCCGAAAGGATGGCGCTTTCCAGTTCATGGTATACGATTTCCTGAACGGTCCGGCTCTGGACCTTGGGCAGGATCCGTTCTTCTGTCTTACCGGCGGTTCGCTTCCTTGCTGAATCCAGATCCTTTTGCCGGGCCTGACGCAGACCCGGAACCCCTCCGTATTGGGTGAGTCCGGTTTCTTCCCGCCAGCTTCGAATGATTCGGGAAACACTGGGGACCGACAGGGGGCCATTCCCCTTTCTGGATTTGAACAGGTAATCATTGGCTTGAATCCCTTTTTTATTTTGCAAAAGGGAGTGAAATGCAGCATCCATTTCAGGGGTGACAATGGGAAGGTCGGCCTCATCCTCCGGGGCGTGGGGCAGGGGAATTCTGTCTCCGGTACGGAGACCCTTAACATCCCGTATTTTGAGTTCAAGCAGGTTCTTTACCGGCATCTTGGTCTGAATAATAAGTTCAAATAAGAGCAGATCCCTGGGGCGGGTGGTCAGAATACGCCTGATTTTATCAAAATCTTCCATTAATTCTTTCATTTATACGGTTTGCATTGACATTGAATGTCAATAATTAGATGCGGCACCAAAATTAAATACCTTTGAAATGCAAGTATAATAGGGTTTTTTCGTTGGGAACGCAAGAAATAACCTCCAATGTTAAAAGATTGGCTTGACTTAGATGTTGGATATGTCATAAGTTAAACTTAACATTAAAACTGCATGGGAGATATGACATGGGCGCAGGCACACATTCCTATCAACAGGATGACCGGAATAAAGACATTAAAATATACGTGAACGGCAGTATTGTTCACCGGGATGATGCCAAGATTTCAGTATTTGACAGCGGTTTTCTCCTGGGGGACGGCATCTGGGAAAGCTTCCGGTTCAACAACGGGAAGCTTGCCTTTGTGGACCACCATATGTACCGGCTCAGGGAGAGTGCGGCCGCGTTGGACATGGATCTGGGAATGACCAACGAAGAAATCCTGGCGGCCATCTACAGCACGCTGGAAGCAAACGATATGAAGGATGATGTCCACATCCGCCTGGTGTTCAGCCGGGGAATGAAGCGTACACCCTTCCAGGACCCCCGGGCCAATATCGGGCCCTGTACCCTGGTCATCATCCCCGAGTATAAAATTCTGGGGGATGTGAGCAAGGGGATCTCCCTGTATACGGTTTACAACCGCAGGGGGCGGCCCGATGTTCAGGATCCCAAACTGCATCCGTTGAGCAAGCTCAATTGTGTGTTATCCTGTATCCAGGCGACGAAGGCCGGTGCTGACGAAGCATTGATGCTCGACCCCAACGGCTTTGTGGCCACCTGTAATTCAACCAGTTTTTTTATTGTCCGCCAGGGCGAAGTCTGGACATCATCCGGAGATTATTGCCTCCATGGCATCACCCGGGCAACCACCATTGAAATATGTAAAGAAAACGGAATTCCGGTGAAAGAGAAAAACTTTTCCCTGCTGGAAAGTTATGTGGCGGAAGAATCTTTTGTCACAGGCACATTCGGAGGGCTTAGACATGTGTCTTCCATAGACGGAAGGGTCATCGGTGACGGGGAACTGGGGCCTGTTACAAAAAAACTGCAGGCGTTATACGAGGCCCGGTTGGATAAAGAATGTGAATAGTATTTGGTTTAGGGGGAACCCATGAAATATATGCTTAACATAAAGAATGGTATCGCGGTTCTATTTCTGGCCGCCGGGGCATACCTTCTAAACGAAACCTACGTTGAGCGTGAGATATTCTATTTTTCTGCCGATGAATTGGGGCCAATGACCTATCCCCGCTACCTGCTGTGGGCCTGGATGGGGTTGTCGGCCCTTTATCTTATCCTCCCCAGAGAACCCGCAGATCTGTCCAACATAAAGGCAAGCCTGCCCCTTTTGGCCGGCGGGACCCTCGCCATTATCATTTATATCGTCCTTTTCAAAACCCTTGGCCTGCCCATATCCACCTTCCTGTTCTTAATGATTTTCTTTTACATTCTAAGGTACCGGAATCCGTTGAAAATGGTGGGACTGTCCATCACCTGTGCGGTGGCCGTCTGGGTAATTTTTGAAAAACTTCTGGGTGTGCCCATGCCCGGGGGCATACTAACCGGCCTGCTGGGATAACAGGAGGAGATCATGTTTGAGAATATAATGTCAGCGGTATCCATGTCCCTGTCCATGGAAACCGTACTGATGCTCTCCATAGGTGTGTTGTTTGGTGCGGTGATCGGTGCCCTGCCCGGGCTTGGCACGGCAGTGGCCATCACGGTGTGCATTCCCTTTACCCTGAGTATGGAAAATGTGCCCGCCATTGCACTGCTGTTGGGGGTTTACGCCTCTTCTGTTTACGGCGGTTCCATCTCTGCGGTTCTTCTCAATACACCGGGGACCCCGCAGTCGGCAGCCACGGGCATGGATGGATATCCCATGGCGGCCGCAGGAAAGGCGGATAAGGCATTGGGGTGGGTGACCACCGCTTCAATCATCGGCGGTCTTATTTCCTGCCTGTTTTTAATGGTGGCAGCACCCCAGCTGGCAAAGCTCTCCGTAAAATACGGCGGTCCGCTGGAAATCTGCGGATTGATCTGCATGGGGCTGGCATGTATTTCAAGCCTTTCCGAAGGCAACCAGCTCAAAGGAATGCTCATGGGGATACTGGGGTTGTTCATTGCCACCGTTGGCTCCGATCCCATAAGCGGAGAAATCCGCTTTGCATTCGGCAGCGATAACCTGGTGGCCGGTATCGCTTTAATGCCGGTGGTGGTGGGGGTATTTCCACTGGCAGAGGTTTTCTGGCGTATTTATGAGTTAAAGGCCAATAAAGATGTTCGGGCCATTCAGTGCACAAAGATTTTGTTTCCCAGATTAAAGGAATGGAAGGGAAGGATATGGGGACTGATCCGCTCATCCCTGATCGGGGTGGGGCTGGGCACCCTCCCGGGAACCGGGGCAACCGCCTCCACCTTTATTGCCTATACCGTGGCACGGCGTTCTTCGAAAAACGGGGATAACTTCGGCAAGGGGGAGCCGGACGGGCTCATTGCGGCGGAATCCAGCAACAATGCCGTCACCGGCGGCGCATTGATTCCCACCCTGGCCCTGGGTATACCGGGTGAGCCTGTGGCGGCGCTCATGCTGGCGACCCTGACCCTTCACGATATCACCCCCGGGGTCCGGCTGATGGCCGATCATCCCGAGGTGGTCTATTCGGCATTTATCAATTTAATACTGGCCAACCTTCTGCTCATTCCGGCAGCCATGTTTACGGTGAAATTTTTCGGATACATCATCAAACTCTCCGTGCCTGTCCTTTTAGGCCTGGTGGTGGTTTGTTCGGTGATCGGTGTCTATCTGCCACGGGGAAACATGTTTGATGTGCCGGTGGCTTTGATTATCGGCTTGTCGGCATTCGGCCTGCGTCTGGGGGGCTTCCCCATCACCCCCCTGATCATCGGCTATGTGTTGGGACCCGAGCTGGAGTACCGGTTGGGCCAGGCCGCCGTTTACAAGGGGGACATGTCCGTTCCCGCCTATATCGGGACATCGCCCATCGCAATCGTGCTGTTCAGTGTTGCATTGATTTTTCTTCTGCTTCCCCTCCTCAGATCCGGATGGGGAGCGCTAAAAAAGAACATCAATTCCGCATAATAAAATATTTTACCCACAGAGGAGGTATCATGAAAAAGAAAATGGCTTTTGCACTGCTAATTGTTTTGTCAGCGGTTTATTCAATGACCGGATCGGCCTTTGCCGGATATCCGGACCGCCCGGTCAAGATCATTGTCCCATTTAATGCCGGCGGGGAAACCGATATCAGCGCCCGTCTTCTGGCCGCAGAACTGGAGAAGGTGCTTGGGCAGAATGTGGTGGTTCAAAACATTGCCGGTGCCTCGGGAATGATCGGATGCAAGGCAATGCTTTCTGCCAAACCGGATGGATATACATTGGGCGTGGTTCCCAGCGGTCCACTGGCCATGCATCCCCACATGAGAAAAATTCCCTACAGCATTGATGACTTTTCCTACGTGGGCCGGATCATCAACTCCCCGTACCTGGTTTATGTGGCCAAGGATGCCCCCTGGAACACCTTCAATGACATGGTCTCAGATATGAAGGCGAAGCCCAACAAATTCTTCTGGGCCTCTTCCGGTGTGGGCAGTGTCCCCTTTTTCGCCTACAAGGAATTGAGCGACGCATATGGTGTCAAAGCCCGGCATGTACCCTTTAACGACGATACCGGCGCATTCCAGGCCATTGCCGGCAACCGGGCCCAGGTCTATACCACCACCGCAGGTGCCCTGACCAAGTTTGATGTCAAAGCGTTATCCATTCTGGATAAAAGCAAGAGCAACCTGCTGCCGGACCTGCCCTCCATATCCGAATCCGGAGAAGACGTATTCTACAGCCAGTGGATGGTCCTTGTGGCAACGAAAAAGGTTCCCCAGCCGATTCTTGACACCCTCAGCCATGCCATGGAAACGGCCATGAAATCCCCCGCTTTTGTGGAAAACCTCCGCCGTCTGAGCCTGGCCCCCGGGTATCTTGATTCAGAAAGCACGGAGGCCTTTGTAAAAAGCGAATCTGAACGGAATGGAAAAAATATCAAGAAACTGATGAAGAAGTAGGTGTGCGTGCCCTGTCCGGGGGGATGCTCCGGACAGGGTGCCTTCTTAATGGAGTTTATTGGGTCAGTCCGTATTTTTTGAGAATGGCCTGATAGGCCCCGTTGGCCTTGATTGCCGCCAGGGCCTTGTTAAATTCTTCCAGCGTGGCCATGGCACCGGCATCGTTTTTATTGACCATCAGGCGGAGGTCTGTTTCCGTATTGGGTTTGGCCAGGGTTTTGAAATTGTTTGCCTCTCCAGGAAAGATTGATTTGATGAGCTGCCGGCCAACGAGTTCATCCACCGGGAAAAGATCCACACGGCCCACCCGAAGCTTTTTTATGCTGGCGGCTTCTTTGGGATTGTAATCCATCTCCAGCCCGGCGGCTTTGAAGGTTTCTTCATAATGGTAGCCGATGGTCCCGCCGATTTTATAGGGTTTAAGGTCTTCAAGCGCCTGCCATTGAACCCCATCCATGCGGTCTCCGAAATAGAAGAACATTTCTCTGGATGCCAGCACCGTATCTGAGAAAGCAAATTTCGCCTGTCTTTCTTCGGTGATGATGTATGGGAAGGCGGCTAAGGCTTTGCGGTTGCCCACCATGCTTTCACAGCGTTTCCAGGGGTAAAATTTAACATCCGGTGTTTTTCCCATTTCGTTAAATACGGCCGATACAATCTCGGTGAAAACCCCCTTGCCTTCCATGGATGAAGATGTATAAGGCGCCCATTCACCAGTGGTTAAGGTCAGTGTCTGTGCCGCGCTTGGAATCGTTGCCACCATTATGAATGCGATGGCCAATGCCAATGTTTTTTTTATCATTTGTTTCCCTTTCTTTAATTTGATTTCAGATTATTTATACATGCCCGTAATAGTCCCGGTGGGCTACCACCGAATAGGCATAGTCCAGAAGAGTGCCCCAGCTGTATACCGGGATATCCACGGCCTGCTGCACCGCCCGGGCAAAGGGCTGCATGCCGGTACACTCCAGCATCAGGGCACCGATATCAGGATGTTTATTTACAAACTCCCGGCAGATTTTCACCATGTCCGCTTCCGCCTTGTCGTAGTCGATTCCCGGAACCTCCGGACGGCGTTCGTGGTCCCAGAGGTTATCAAATTCCGGACAGCCGTGTTCGTCCTGGGCACCGGCCACATGGAAGCGGCTCTCAAGGTCGATGCCAACCCGGGTCAGGTGGGTGTCCGTCAAAAACCGTTTCTGGGCACAGACAATGCCCACAGATCTTTCAGGACTGATGGTCTGCTG
>JAKSBB010000181.1 GCA_022361315.1 Desulfobacterales bacterium | reverse complement strand
GCTGGTTCGAATCCAGTCACCCCGACCATTTTTCAAAAAAGACCCTTCGGCGAGTACGTCGAAGGGTCTTTTGATTGAATAACAAAGAGTTACGCCATCCAACAGGTAGTCCGAACCGACGATTTCAAGGATCCGGCGTTTCTCGATCACATCTGCCTCAATCCATTTGTCTGCAAGGCTTTGAGAGAGTTCAAAGACCCGCAACGCTGTTTCCCCCATTTCATCGTTGGTGCGGTCACATGCTTCAATCTGAAGCGTAAGGTCCGCAGCCCGATCTCTGAGTTCCGTATGCTTCGCGGCGTAGGTGTCAGCATCGATCTCTTCCATGATCCGCAGATTCAAAAGCTGATCTTGCTGATGCCGCACCGCAGTTAGCTGACGGTTGAGGTCTTCCAGTTGCCGCTTGGTGATTCTCTGGTCGTCCTGGGTGGTGGTCCTAATGACGTCCCGGAACCACTCGCGGACTTCTTTATCTTGAATCCGGATACGCTTGAACAGGTCCATGACCTGCTGATCAAGGGCTGCTTCGGTCAATCGAATCCGCGGATGTCCTTCGCTGTTGTAGCGAGAGCAACGGTAGTAGTGATACTCCTTCTCACCGCTCTTGGTTTTCTTGATACGTTTCTCGCCCGTGATGAAGCTGCCGCAGTGGCCACAGCGGATGAGGCTACCCGCATAGGTGAGTTCATGGGACTGGTACCGCTTGTTCCCTAGTAGGGTTTGAACGCGATTGAAGGTCTCTCGGTCTACGATGGGTTCCTGCGTGCCGGACAACCACTGACCTTGGAACGGCACCTCCCCGATGTAGGCTCTGTCTGTCAGGATCAAGTGCAGCTTGCTGCGGGCAAATTGAGGCTTGGAATCCAGATACGTGATGCCTTCATCGCGTAGCTGCACCCTCAATGAATCCAGCGTGTGACGGTGATAGGCGTACAGATCAAAGATCCGTTTGACCTTTGTGGCCTTGATGGGATCAATCTCCACCACACTGCGACCGTCCCGGCGGACATTCACGTAGCCGTAGGGAGCCTTGCCCACAAACAGGCCGCTTTCTACCCGCCGCCTTTGCCCTTCGCGAATATCTAAGGACTGCTGCTCGGTGTAGAACGTGGCCATGTTGGCCAGTGTCCGCCGCATCATGCGACCCGCAGGCGTGTTCTCAGTCGGCTGGCTCACATAGATCGCGGGCACACCGTGCTCGGCTTCCAACCGTTCCACCTCCACGTAATCAAACAAATTGCGGGCGGCCCGATCCACCTTAAAAAACAAAACGCCATCCAGGCGATGGGCGTTCTTGCGGACGTAGGCCAAGAGTTCTTTGAAGGTGGTTCGCTCAGCGGTTTTGCTGGCCGTCTCCGCGATGCGGTAGAGCTTCACGATCTTACCGTTGTTCTGGCTGGCGTACCGCTCTAAGGCGTCTTCCTGAATCTCAAGGGAGAATCCTTCCCGCTCCTGCTCGCGGCTGGACACGCGAGCCAGAGCCACGAACTGCTGGACTTGTCTACGGGTCTTGAGGTTCTCGGTTTGGGGCTTGGCGGTCATGGGCGGGCTCCAGAATACTGATGAGACGACGCGTGTTCTGCAGAATGCTCACGGCGTCGTCTTGGGTGAGTGTTTGAGAATAATAGGGCTGCCAAACGTCCAAGGTTCGGCGAATTAAAGAAGGCGTGATCCAAGACGGCAGCCCCGCACTGGCTGAGGCCAGCGAGGTACCAGAGGCGGATTGTATGGGCTCGTCTTGACGTATCACGACCATGTCCTGGCCAGTGAACACACTGGCGGACGGACTCCTTCTTGGTTTTCTGAATAGAGCGGCGGGCGATCCTCTCAATAGTGGTCCAACCGACCACAAAATTGCACGTTTGATCGGGACCGCTCCCGCATCCTTTCCGCCGCCAGAAAGGATATAGCACGGATAAGGGGCTTTCCGCAGCTCTTGTCTCCACAAAGGGTTGGGGG
>JAKSBB010001039.1 GCA_022361315.1 Desulfobacterales bacterium | reverse complement strand
TGGCTTTGGGAGAGCCCGAGTACATGGGCAGGCGGATGGCGGCAGAACGGTTTCTGCTGGAGTAGGCCAGTTTAATGGGCGCTTCAAAACCCGGCACCAGACGCTTGTAGGAGTTGGTGGTGGGGTTGGTGATGGCGCACAGGGCCTTGCAGTGTTTCATGATACCGCCGATGGACCAGAGGGCTTCGTCGGACAGGCCTGCATATTTATTCCCGGCAAAGGTGGGGTTGCCGTCTTTCCAGAAACTCATGTGGGTGTGCATGCCGGTACCGTTGTCTCCATAGAGGGGTTTGGGCATGAAGGTCACGGTGTGGCCGTATTTGGCGGCGACGTTTCTGAGGACATATTTGAACCAGGCAAGTTTGTCACCCATCTTCAGGAGGGAGTCGAACCGAAGATCGATTTCAGACTGGCCGGCAGAGGCCACTTCGTGATGCTGGCATTCCATTTCAATGCCGAGATCTTCCAGGGTCAGCATCATCTCAGTTCTCATATCCTGGTACTGATCCGCCGGGGGAAGGGGGAAGTACCCGCCTTTGGGCCGGATTTTATACCCCAGGTTCGGCTCGGATCCGTCGCCGGTGTTCCAGTGAGCTTCAGGAGAATCCATTTCAAAAAAGGATGCGTGGGGTTCGGAGGCATAGCGGATGTTGGAGAAGATGAAAAACTCGGGTTCCGGGCCCACAAAGATTGTGTCACCAAGGCCGGCGCTGTTGATGTAAGCTTCTGTTCTTTTGGCAATGCCGCGGGGATCACGGCTGTATGATTCCTGGGTGATGGGATCATGAACGTTACCGATAACGGCCAGGGTGGGTACCTTGAAGAAGGGGTCGATTTTGGCGGTGCCGGCTTCGGGGATAACAATCATATCGGAGTTATCGATGTTCTGCCAGGCTCTCATGGAGGAGCCGTCAAAGCCAAATCCGTCTTCAAATGCGGCTTCGGTGAATTCGCTTATGGGAACACTGAAATGCTGCCAGGTGCCGATGAAGTCCGTGTAGCGGATGTCGACAACTTTGATGTCATTTTCTTTTGCCATTGCGATTACATCGGTCGGTGTCATGTTTTTTCCTTTCTATGGGTATTCTTGGCTTAGGATATCTTTAATTGGTTGTGTGTGTAATTAAGGTTGTAGCCATTATATGGCGTCGTCTCCACTCTCTCCGGTTCTGACCCGGATGGCCTGTTCCACCGGCAGGACAAAGATCTTGCCGTCCCCGATTTTACCGCTGTTGGCAGCGGTCCGGATGGTCTCCACGGATTCTTCAAGGCGGTCGTCTGTTACAACGATTTCCAGTTTGATTTTCGGCACAAAGTCCACCACATACTCGGCGCCGCGGTAGATTTCCTTGTGGCCTTTCTGGCGGCCGTAGCCGTTAACTTCGGTGACCGTCATACCGTAGATACCGATTTCGCTGAGCGCCTCTTTTACGTCGTCCAGCTTAAAGGGTTTGATGATTGCCTCAATTTTTTTCATTAAAACCTCCTTTGGCGCTATCCGTGTAGGCCTCTATTTGGGGGAGACTATTGATTATGGCTGTTTTTATCTGTTCAAGTTTGTCGCCGGATTCTATCTTCCGGTCGCCGTCCAGGTCTTTGACGTAAAAGGTGTCCACCACCTGGTCCACTTTGGTGCCCACCACGGCCACGTTAACGTTCAGGCCGCTGCGGTACAGGGTGTTGGTGACCGCAAAGAGAAGGCCGGGGAAGTCGTAACTCAGGACTTCGACAATGGTAAAGAAACTGGATGTTTCATTGTCTATTCTCACCTGGTTGGGTTCGGGGCGTTTACCCGGGGATACTCTTAGGGTTTTGGGGATCTTTTTCAGGGCTTTGTCCAGGTAGTGGTCGTCTTCCAGGGCCTGGCTAAGCTGTTTTTCTGTTTTCTCCCATTTTTCTTTTTCAAAAAGCCTGTCCTTGGGCGGACGGACGTTGAATATGTCCAGGATGTGGCTGTCCCCGAGGGAATAGGCCTGGGAGGCAACGATGTCGATGTTGTTCTGGAAGAAGATACCGGCGATCTTTGAATAAAATCCGGGTTTATCTTTACCGCAGATGGACACCGTGCGCATATCCGTGCCGTTCTCCTTGGAAATCTGCCAGATGAATTCCCGTTTTCCCAGGTTGCGGTACAGGTTGATGTGGTCCACGATGTTCTGGGGCGGCACATAAAGCAGGTAGCGCCGGGACATGGCGGACAATTGCCGGTTGACTTCCTCTTCCCGCCAGCTTTCCCGGAGCAGGGTAAGGACGTCTTTCTTTTTCCGTTCAATGAGG
Source organism: Desulfobacterales bacterium (assembly GCA_022361315.1). The sequence continues at coordinate 1,440 of JAKSBB010001039.1, read as the reverse complement.
CGCTGGGTCTTTTTGGACGCCAGTTCCCCGGTTTTCAGGATACCCATGGTTTTCAGGAAGAGATCTTTGAGCAGGTTTTCCGTCCAGTCGTTCCAGGCCTTGGGACCGGTGGCCTTGGAGTCGGCAACCGTGAGCAGGAAGATCATGCGCAGGATTCGGATTTTCCCAAGCTTGTTGGCCATATATACCGCGGTTTCCTCATCGTAAATGTCACGACGGGTGGCGGTTTTGGCCATGATCAGGTGGTTCTCAATGAGAAAGAGGATGTCTTCCTTCTCCGTAGGGTTGAACCCGAGTCGGTTGATGATGGGGGCGGCGATTTTTGCTCCGCGTTTTGAGTGTTCCTTGGCCGGGTCTGATTTTCCGATGTCGTGGAGAAGGCCCGCCACCATGAGGACATTTTTATTCCGTATATCTTTGTACACACCGGCATAAAGGCTGTTCAGCATGGAATCGCCGGGTTCCTTGAAACTGTTGATCACCTGGACACAGCGGATGGAGTGCTTATCCACCGGGAACAGGTGGTAGTGGTTGTACTGGATCTTGTTCACCACTGCGGAAAACTCGGGAATGAACCGCTCCAGAAGGCCTGTGGAGAGCATGACGTTCAGTACGTTGAATTCCCAGAAGGAAAGGCCGAGAATCCGTTTGAAAATTTTAACGCATTTGGGATCGGTGCGCATCTCCTCGTCCACCAGGTGGCCGAATTCCGATACGATCCGGCGGGCTTCAATGGACAGAGGCGTCCGGGTCTGGCCGCTTTCCAGGAAGATTTTCAGCAGAAGATCCGGCTGCTGAAGGATGACCACGGTATTGGCAAAATAAAGCCGGCGTTTTCTGACAATGAGCCCCTGGGTCTTGGTGGGCCTGGGGGCCACAGATTCTTTTTTGATCTTGCAGGAGGAAAGAATGTCCTCAAAGGTGATTTTGGAGATCTGCTTCAGGAACTCCATCTTCCCGTGTAGGGTGCCCAGGAAGACTTCAACATCCGGTTGATCCGAATCGTTTTCGTATCCCAGAAGACTGGCCACCTCTGCCTGGTGCTCAAAGTGCAGGGTGTCGTTCTTCCGGCGGGAAATATAGTGGAGCCGGTTCCGGATATCCCAGATATAAGCCAGGGATTCTTCCAGGTTTATATATTCGAAGTGGGACAGAAAACCGTAGTATTCCAGATCCCGTCTGGTTTTGATATTGGACTTGCTCTTGGCGTACCAGAGCAGGGTGTGGTAATCCCGAAGCCCCCCGAAACCGGATTTCAGATCCGGGGCCACCAGATAGGTGGAATCCCCGAAGTCCTCCAGCCGTTTTAACCCGTTTTCGTACAGGTAGTTCAGGGTGGGTTTCAGGTGTTTACGGGACAACTGCTGTCTGAATTTTTCCATGAACTCGGTGTAGACCAGAGAGGCACCGCAGAGAAACCGGGCATCCAGCACTGTGGTC
>JAKSBB010000465.1 GCA_022361315.1 Desulfobacterales bacterium | reverse complement strand
TGCCCAACTCCCTGACATCGGTAATGGTGATTTCCACCATCCAGGTGGCCAACGCCGTCATGAGTGAGGCAGCCCTCTCCTTTCTGGGACTGGGCATGCCCGTAACCAAACCTTCCCTCGGCTCCCTGATCCGGGCCGGCCAGGAATTCTTCTTTTCAGGCTCCTGGTGGATTACGGTCTTCCCCGGCATCTGGCTGGTGATCTTTGTTCTGGTCATCAACCTGCTGGGTGACTGGCTCAGGGATGTTCTCAACCCCAAACTCTACAAAGGATAGGGAGGTTCAGCGATGTCGCATTTATTAGAAGTAAGAGACCTGGAGGTGAAATTTGCCCTCAGGTTCGGAGATATTACGGCCATCGACGGTGCCAGCTTTACCCTGGACAAGGGGGAACGGCTGGGGCTGGTGGGTGAATCCGGCGCCGGAAAATCGGTAACCGGTTTTTCCATCATCAACCTGATTTCCAAGCCCGGGTTTATTTCCCGGGGCAGCATCTGGTTTGAGGGCAATGAGATTTCAAAGTACTCTGATGCTCAGATGCGGAAGATCCGTGGCGATCGTATTTCCATGATTTTTCAAGATCCCATGATGACCCTGAACCCGGTATTCACCATCGGCTATCAGATGGTGGAAACCCTTCTGGCCCACCGGAATATTTCCAAGGCAGAAGCCCGTGCCATTGCCCTGGAGAAGCTGAAAAAGGTTCATATTCCTTCGCCTGAAGAAAGATTGGATCAGTATCCCCACGAATTGTCCGGGGGCATGCGTCAGCGGATCATCATTGCCATTTCTCTGCTGGCGGACCCCGCCATCATCATTGCGGACGAACCCACCACAGCATTGGACGTTACCATCCAGGCAGAGATCATGGACCTGCTCCAGGAACTCTGTGAGACCGAGCAGATGGGCTTGATTCTTATTACCCACGATCTGGGTGTTGTCTCCCAGGTCACTGAGAAGATCGCCGTCATGTACGCCGGCAAAATCATAGAATACGGCCCCACGGACGAAGTGGTTCATAATCCGACCCATCCTTACACCAACGGGCTGATCGGTTCTATTCCGGGCTCCATTCCCCCGGGTGAGGATCTCAAACAGATCCCGGGGATGATGCCCACCCTTACGGCCATTCCCCCGGGATGCGCCTTTAACCCCAGATGTGAGCTGTGTCAGGATATATGCACCAGAGAAGAACCTTTGCTTGAAGAAAAGAGTAACGGGGTCATGGCAGCCTGCCACATGAAATAGAAAGACAGCTTTGAGGATAAATTATGACTATAGAACAACCGCTTGTGACCATGGACAATGTGGTCAAACATTTCGATATTTCCGGCGGCCTGTTGGATCAGCTCACCTTTTCCCAGGGGAAATTCCAGCTTGAAAAAACCACGGTAAAGGCCGTGAATGATGTCTCCCTGTTTGTGAACAAGGGGGAGACCTTAAGCGTGGTGGGTGAGAGTGGTTGCGGGAAGTCCACCCTGGCCCGGGTCATCATGGGGCTTCATCCCCCCAACTCCGGTGAGGTCCGGTTCGAAGGCAACCGTATCGATAACCTCAGTCATGAGGGGTGGATGCCCTACCGGAAAAAGATGCAGATGATCTTCCAGGATCCCTACGCATCACTCAATCCCAGGAAGACCGTCCGCC
>JAKSBB010001097.1 GCA_022361315.1 Desulfobacterales bacterium | reverse complement strand
CGGATACGGCGAAGCCGGACATGAATGTCAGGGGAAAACCGGCCTGTGCTGTCATTTTTGCAGACAGACCGTCATAGCAGCAGGGCATGATGTGGCAGCGGTCCTGAGAGAGAAGTTGTCGTAAGGTATCAGCAGTGGAGGTCATGGGTTCTGTCTCCGTCAATATGCATCGGGTTAAATGTATGGAACAGCCTATCAATCCGGGAGAACCAAGGCAAGGGGGTCAACCAAAAACAGCCGGTTCACATGGCAGTGAACCGGCTGTCAGGCAATCAACTCGGGGATAAAAGGTTTAGTTCTGATCCACCCGTTTGCCGGCAAAGTGGACAGTGGCCGCAACAACGGCAAGGCCGATGGGCAGAACGATGTACACCGGCAGGCCGAGGCCAACGGGTATATAACCGAACACAACAGTGATCACACCCACGGTAATGGCATAGAAAATCTGGGTTTTCACATGGTCGATATGGTCACAGGAGGCCCCCATGGATGAGAGGATCGTCGTGTCGGAGATCGGAGAACAATGGTCACCGAAAATAGCGCCGGTGAGCACCGCTCCCACATTCATCAGCAAATATCCGTATTCCGGGGAGATGGACCAGGCCAGGGGGATGGCCAGGGGCATCAGGATTCCCATGGTGCCGTATGATGTACCCGTGGCAAATGAGATAAAGCTGCCCAGGATGAAAATGATGGAGGGCAGGATGAAAACCGGGATCTTGTCCGACAGGATCAGGATGAGGAACTTGGCGGTTCCCAGTTCCTTGATCACGGAACTCAATGACCAGGCCAGAAGCAGGATCACTCCGGTGATGATCAGGGATTTTACCCCGTGGATCCAATGGGATACTGCCTCTTCAAAGGTAAAGATCTTTTTGGCAACCCCCATGATAACCGCGACGATACCGGCAAACAGGGCGGCCTGGAAAAGAACGATAGAGGCGTCGGAGGCACCGAAGGCTTCCCGCATGGCGGTAAATCCGAAAGGTGAATCCTTGAGAAGGGCGATGAGTTCTGCATTATCCCCGCCCATGATGGCGGCTTTACCGTTGAGGTAAAAACCCAGGAAAGCGCCGAATATCAATGTGCCGATGGGGATAATGGCGTTCCAGACACTCAGAGGAATATTCCTGTCCGGTTCCATGGCCTTCATGTCGTGGGAGGCGGAGAGGTTTGACCCCGGAGCCATGACTTTTCCGGTGGTTCTTGCCCGGTGTTCCGCCTTGAACATGGGGCCGAATTCTTTCAGGGTGACGGCGGTCATCACGATGAAAAAGAGGATGAGGATATTGTAAAACCGGAAGGGAATGGTTTCCACGAAAACCCCGTAGGCATTGACGTCGAGACCGATGCCGGCCAGGCCGTCCTTGATCAGCCCCACTTCATAGGCCACCCAGGTGGAAATCAATGCTATTCCGGCAATGGGGGCGGCAGTGGCGTCAATTATAAAAGAAAGCTTTTCCCTGGATATCTTCATCCGGTCGGTTACCGGCCGCATGATAGGGCCTACGGTGAGGGAGTTGGCATAGTCATCGAAAAAGATGAGCAGGCCCATGAGCCAGGTAACGATCTGGGTGGATACGGCGGTTTTGGCCCGCTTGGCCAGGGCTGCGGCAATGGCCTTGGTACCGCCCATTTTGGAAACCAGGGCGATGAGCCCGCCGATGGCAAGGCATTGTAAAATAATACCTGCGTTCCAGTCGTCTGCCATGGAGGCAATGATAGTTCCGGTGAGCATGGTGAATCCCCCGGTGAGGGCATTGAAAACATCTGAACCGGTGAGGGAAAGCATGAAGGTACCGGAAAAAATACCCGTGAACAGGGAAATCACCACGTTTCTGGTGATAAAGGCCAGGGTGATGGCAACCAGCGGGGGCAGCAGGGTAAACATGCCGAAACGGTCCGCATTTGCCGCCGCTACGGCCGGATCGGCGGCAAAAAGAGTTGCGGGTATCAGTAAAAAGACGAGTATGGCCGGAATAGACCGCCATCGGTTATATCTATGGGCAGGGCACATGTGAATAGTTCTCCGTTCAGGAAATTGAGTTTTCGGGTTAAATGTTGCTACTTTTATAGCAACGCAATTGTTTGGTTTTATTCAAAATTCAGCGGAACCCTATGCCATAATCCTTACAGGGAAACAAGGTTTTTCTTAAAAAAACAGTCGTTGGATAATTTTTAAACGGTTAATGCTTGACCCGGTGGAAAACTTATGAGATATACATGCTTTATTTTTTGACAATCAAACACTTATTTATAATTTAAATCGGATTTAGTAAATTTGTGATATTCATAAATAAATGCTTGTTTTCTCCCTAATATTTACAAGTTAGGCATAATATTGTATGTGGTACAGGTTATATTGGGATTAATGTCG
>JAKSBB010000692.1 GCA_022361315.1 Desulfobacterales bacterium | reverse complement strand
TCCCCGTAAACGAGGATACCCTGGCAGTGGATATAATTGGACGGGTAGGATCCCAGGGCCAGTTCATCACTGAAAAACACACGTTTGAGAACATGAAGAAGATGTCACAGCCAGCACTCATTGACCGCAGGGTTCGGGATAGATGGGAGCAGGCCGGTGGCCAGACCATGCATGAAAAAGCCATGGACACGGCCCGCGACATCCTCGCAAACCATAAGCCCACACCGCTTTCCGACGAGGTAAAATCTCAGATGAGATCCATCGTGGAAAACTGTGAAGCTGAGATTGCAGAAGAAAAAGAACGGGAAGGCAAATAATTACATTTAATCCAGGCTAAAAGTCCTTTACTGTTCTTTTTTAGAAGATAGCAATACAAAAAAGGCGGTGCCCCCCTAACCGGGGGCACCGCCTTTTTACCGTTTGGTATAAAGCCGCTTTTTTGAGTGGCGGCCTGTCACTGCATCTCGACGATCACGGTCTGATCTTCGGACCCCACCATAACCCTGGCCTCTTCGAAAGTCGGCTCACCAAGAATCGGTTTCCCGGAAAAACCGTATTTTTCTGTGGGGATACCCAGAAAATTGGTATCCAGTTCTTCATTGGGGTTTTCATCCTGGAATACGGCGATGGCCACCTCACCTTCCGGCAAATCAGCAAACACCACCCGGATGGTCTCCCTGTTCCCGTCTAAATACTGTCCTCTGGCCTGTTCGCCGTCAGGGAATTCAGAAGGGTCCGTGTAAAGCCCTATGTAAAGCCGCCCACCGTTTACCCCGACGCCTTTAATAATAACTGTCATATCCCCGGCGGTTGCGGTACCTGCCAGACAGAATAAAAACAACATTTGAATCAGGTGCTTACCCATGGGCCCACCTCTTTACCTGAAATGAAAAGGGTCTCAGATCATCACATTGATCTCCATTGGTATAACACACTGAATTTATAGTCAACCCGTCACACGGACAAAAAAAGAACCGCCGGTGCAGGGGGAGTGAACTCCTGCGCCGGCGGTTCCGGAGGTGCCGTTAAGACGGCTCTGGTATGCGAACTAAAATATTACATTTCACCGGCCTTGGCCGCTTTCACCATCACGTAGGTGGAGAAGATGAAGGCAATCCCCACAAAGAAGAAGGGGGCACCCACAACAATGGCCAGGGCTTTAATGGCGTTAAATCCACCGGTGAGCTGGAAGATGATGCCGGTGAGGCCGATGATCACACCCCAGAGCAGGCGCATGGCAATCTTCGGGTTAGGATTGCCCTTGGACATCTGCATGGCCACGAAAAAGGAAGCGGAATCGGAGGTGGTAACGGCAAAAATAATGATGTTAAACAGGACGATAAGGCTGATCCACCAGCCGCCGCTCATGCTGCCCAGCAGGTTGTATACGCCGGTTTCAGGGTTGGACTGTACACTTTCCCACAGGGGAAGGATGCCGTTGAGTTCTGCGTAAGCCGCAGAACCGCCCCAGATACCGAACCAGAGAATGGCCAGAATCATCGGTACAAAGATGACGCCGAACATGAACTCTCTGAGGTTACGGCCCTTGGAAATACGGGCGATGAAGCCGCCGCAGAAGGGGATGTAAGAGATCCACCACAGCCAGTAGAAAACGATCCACCAACCGAGCCAATCCCTCTGCTCAAAATTACCTGCATCAGCCCAGAAGGTGTACTTCATAATACCGTTGAAGTAGTCACCGGTAAGCTGGGTCATCATGTTCATAAGATACTGGATGGGGGCATGTCCGAAGAAGAGCAGCACCAGCAGCACGCATCCGGCCATCACCATGTTGACCTGGCTGAGGATCTTGATGCCGCGCTCAACACCTGTGGCGGCGGAGATAACATAGGCAATAATAAGAACCATCATAACACCGGCCTGACCGAAGGTGCCCAGCTCAAGGCCGAAAAGGGTTTTAATACCAAAGCTGATGGAAGCAACACCGAGACCGATCATGGCTGCGTTGCCACCGATTGTGCCCAGTGCACCCAGACCGTCTGCAATCCGGCCCCAGATAGAGGTGTTGCAACGGTCCCCGAGGATGCCGTAAAGACCGGTGGATACGGTAAGGGGTTTGCCCTGGCGGTATGCAGGAAACGCAATGGCCCAGGCAGCAAGGGCAAACAATGCCCAGCCGTGAATACCCCAGTCCAGCAGGGTCATTTCAATGGCCTTGGGAACACCGGCGGCGGTCCCTGCTGTCCCTGCGTCAATCACGTGGGAAGACTGGTGAAGGTGTGTCAGGGGTTCGGCTACGGAGTAGAAAACGAAACCGATGCCAAGACCGCAGGAAAAGAGCATGGCAATCCAGGCGGAGAATGTGAATTCCGGTGTATCGGTATCCTTGCCCAGCTTCAGGTCCCCATAGGGACTGACGGCCAGAAAGATACAGAAGAACAGGGTGGCACCCACACCGAACAAAAATGCCCAGCTGAAGTTAAAAATCAAAAAGTTACGGATGGTGACCAGGGTTTTGCCTGTGGCGGCGGGAAAGGCCAGCGCACAGATAATAATTGAAATAAAAGCAATCAGTACCGGCCAGAACAGAGGCGCATCATACACCCCGAGCAGCTTTTCAATAGCGGTTTCCCGACCGTTACCCTTAATTTCGCCTTCCTGGGTGGCCGTATTTGCCATGGTTGATTCCATTCTTTCTCCTTTGTTGCGGGTTAAACTTACCGGACATCAGCGTCCGCTTTCGTAAAGGTGTACGGAGAGTTAAATCAACTTCCGTGCCAGCACCCGGACAACCGTGTAAACACAGATAAACCTTATGTTTTGGGATGTTATGCAAGAAAGAATGGCCCAAAAAACTGCAAAGAGTTACACCAGTGTAAAAGCAAAAGTGTAAGGTGGAATTAAATATGATAAAACCACGACGAACACGAAGATTTAATCCTTCGTGTTCGACGTGGTTTAATTCAGTGTATAATTATTTTACCGAGTGGGATTGCCTGCGCCGGTCGGCCCAGGCAAGATAATCTTCGGGGGAAGCCGCCTCAAGGCCGCAGCCCGTGATAATGGGGAGAATACTGTCCAGGGTTCGCCGGGAGTCCTCGATATCCAGAGACCGGTTGGCAACCCCTGCCAGCCCCTGCTCGGGCGGCACAATGGAGGTAACCACATTGGCTCCGGCGGCCAGGCGGTCAGACAGACCGTCCAGGCCGTCCACATCCAAAGAGGCGGGGATCAGGCAATCCTTCAGCACCAGCCGCATCACAGCGATGGTAACAAGCTCCCTGCGGTTATCCGGGGCGGGATTGCCGGCCATGGGGGTGTTGGGCTGGGGGACAAAGGTCATGACACGGGCCTGGTCTACACCGAAATCCCGCATCCAGAGGATGGAATCAGCAATGTCGGCCGTGGTCTCGCCCACACCGGAGAGAATACCCTCCTCCACCAGAATCCCTGCAGATCTGGCCTGTTGTTTGCGTGCGATCCTCGTGTCAAAATCCTGGCCCCGGCGAAGGTCCCCGTAAAGCGCAGGGGTATGGGTTTCCTGGTAGCAGGCGTACCAGTGGACACCGGCCTCGCCAAGACGGTTCAAAACGGCTTCGGGCAGCACACCGGGAGACACCATCACCGGAAGGCCGGTGCGGTTTCGGACCTCTTCCACCAATTCCACAAGGCTGTTGAATCCGGCCTCTCCACTCTCATGCCAAACCGGATCCTCCCCCATGGTCAGGTCGATGAGATGAACCCCGCTGCCGGCCATGCGTTCTGCGGCATCGATCACCTCTTCCGGTGTTTTCCGGTACCGGGGGAAATCCGCATTGCCATTGCGGTACTGGCAAAACCGGCAATTATTCCGGCAGAAGGTGGAAAAGTAGAGAAAGCCGTACAGAAAGATCTGTTTGCCGAAATACCGCTGGCGGGTCTCGGCGGCGGCATTGAAGAGGATCTCCAGGTCTTCCGGAGCCGTGAGGTTCAGGAGGAATTCAATCTCCTCCCTGGAAATGGAGTCCCCCTGGGCACCGTCCCGGAGGCGGTGCACAAGGGTGCGAAGTGTAATGTTGTCCGACTTAGCTAACAATGATACCTGCCCTTACGCCTTTCAGATATCCCATGCAGAACTGGTCGTTGCCCAGCAGCATGTCGGCGGTTTTAATGGTGGCCATGATCTTGTCGTCTAAAGGATCGATAATGGCGGAGTCCATGCCCGCATCCATCATCAGGGTAACAAAGGTACGGTTGATGATTTTTCTCTGGGGCAGACCGTAGGAGATGTTGGACAGGCCGCCGGTGATATGCACCTCCGGATAGGCCGCCTTGATGGCCCGAACCGCGTCCAGGACCATCATCCCCTTGTTGGAATCGGTGGAAATTGGCTGCACCAAAGGATCCACATAAATGTTGGCCGTGGGGATATCAATGGCGTTCAGCTCCTTGACCAGGCTGTCCGCCCGTCCCACGATATCATCGGCCGATTCCGGCATGCCGGCGTCGTCCATACACAGGGCGATGACCTTGCAGTCCTTCCCTTTAAGAAACGGGATCATGGCGTCGAACCGTTCCTTCTCAAGGGAGATGGAGTTGATCATCGGGGTTTTCTCCACCATGGCAAAGGCCATTTCAAGCACGGCCGGGTCCGGGGAGTCCAGCGTAAGCGGAAGGCTGACCTCCGGCTGGATGGTGTTGAGCAGCCATTCCATATCCTCGGTTTCATGGCCGATTCTGGCCCCGGCATTCACGTCAATAAAAGTGGCGCCGGCCGCCTCCTGCTTTTTTACATCATCAATGATGTACTGGGCGTCCCGTTCTGCCACGGCAGCCTGAACCAGTTTCCTGGAGGTGTTGATCCGTTCTCCGATTACTTCAAACATGGGTCGTATCTCCTTTGTGGCAATCAGGCAGCCAGTTCTTTGGCCATTTTTGAGGCGGAACCGGCATCGGCGGCAAAACCGTCGGCACCGATTTCATCGGCAAAGGCCTGGGTAACGGGCGCGCAGCCCACCATGATTTTGACCTGATCCCGGAGACCTGCTTCGGAAATGGCGTCAACGGTTTGCTTCATGGCCGGCATGGTGGTGGTCAGCAGGGCGGACAGGCAAACGACTTTGGCATCTTTGCTTTTGATTTCTTCAACAAAAGTTTCGGGAGCGATATCAACGCCGATGTTATGAACGGTGAGACCGGCACTTTCCATCATCATGGCCACCAGGTTCTTG
>JAKSBB010000388.1 GCA_022361315.1 Desulfobacterales bacterium | reverse complement strand
CGTTGGCCTGGGACAGGATTTTCAGCACCGACAGGGCCACTGCAGCCCCCAGCAGCTCAAATACGATGGAGACCGTGGTGGAGGTGGGCAGGCCGTGGGTGTTGAACAAATCCAGAAGCAGGATGTCCGTAATCATGACGGCCAGGAAGATGGTCAGAAGTTCCGGCATGGTGAAAAACTCCGGATGGAATATCCCCTTCCGGGCCACTTCCATCATGCCCCCTGAAAAAGTAACGCCGGCGAGAATACCGAAGCTGGCGATGATCAATATGGTGATAAACGGAGCGGCTTTGGACCCGATGGATGAATTCAGAAAATTCACCGCATCGTTGGTCACCCCCACCACCAGGTCAAAAATGGCGAACAGGATCAGCACCCCGACGATGACATAGTACAGTTCGATGCCCATTGTGTAATTGTTCCTTTTGTTGGATTAATTCCGGCTCTTAGGCTTAAGAGACCGGTTGTATGCAAAAGCTTGGCGAGACGTTCTCTAACATGACTCTCATTTAATACTAATTCGACACTAATAATTTGTGCGTGTTTTAGTCTGTTTCCCTTAAAATTTCAAGATGTCAGGCGGGATTCTAACATAACGCTAACAATATATAAACAATTAATCCGGGTGGGAATTCGGATCGGGTTAAATAGTCTGTTTGACCCGGAGAATGGTGTCGTAAACCTGTTTTTTGGGTAGGTTGAATGCCGTAGATAGTTCTTTGGCCAGATCGCCGGTTTTCGGTGCATTATCAGCAGTAAGCTGTTGCCGGATAACGTCTTCCAGGTCGTTTTGGCCGAGTTCGGCGGGTTGGTCTGTGTTGCCGGAAATCAAGAGTACGCACTCCCCTTTGATTTGGTCTCTGGCAGACAGGGCGGTGAGGATTTCCGACAGGCTCCCCCGAAGAAATTCCTCGTGCCGTTTTGTCAATTCCCGGCAGAGGCAGGCGTTCCGGTCCCCGAATATTTCCAAAGCGGATGTAACCAGGCGCTTTATCCGTTTTGGGGATTCATAAAAGATGAGTGTGGCAACCTGGGTTTTATGATCGTTCAAGGCATTATTCAGGCGGCCCTGCTTCTTTGGCGGAAAACCGCAGAACAAAAAGGAATCGGTGGGCAGGCCGGCGGCACTTAAACCTGTAACGGCAGCGTTGCAGCCGGGAACCGGTACCACGGGAATGCGGTGTTCGGCAGCAGTGCTTACCAGCGTATATCCGGGGTCGGATATCAAGGGGGTGCCGGCATCGGATATGAGGGCAATATTTTGTCCCGTTTTAAGGCGGTGGATGAGATCGGCAGACCGCTGGGCCTCGTTGTGCTCATGGCAGGCGGTCATGGGGGTGGAGATCCCGTAGTGGTTCAGCAGTTTCCTGGAGTGGCGGGTATCTTCGGCTGCGATGATATCCGCCTCTTTCAGGATGCGGACGGCCCGGAAGGTGATGTCTTCCAGGTTGCCCATGGGGGTGGCCACAATATAGAGGGTGCCGGGCATCTTAACCTCCGTGAAATGCGTTGGGTATCAGGGTGATATCCGGCTGTTCCTTGGGACCGGCTGTTTTACCGGCATACACCACTTCCACCACGTCAAACCGGGCCCGTTGATTGGTAAGCCGCTTGTGCTTGAGGTACCAGGTGGCCCCGAGAATCATCTTCTTCTGTTTGGCCGGATGCACCGCTTCCCTGGGCAGGGCTTTACTCGTATTGCTCCGGGTTTTTACCTCAATAAAGCAGAGGGTGTCCCCGTCCCGGGCAATGATATCAATTTCAAAGGTTTTGTGCCGGAAGTTGCGCTCAAGGATAGTGTAACCACGGTTTTCAAGATACCGGGCCGCCGCGGTTTCACCTGCCTTACCCAGTGCCAGATGCCGGGGTCCGCCCTTGGCCTTCATTCCTGGTGTACTCCGCGGAAGCTTCGGCGGTGTACCGGGCAGGGGCCGTGTTCAAGAATCGCCTGTTTGTGCGCCTTTGTGGGGTATCCTTTGTGGCGCTCAAAACCGTAGACCGGGTATCTTTCTGCCAGTTCTTTCATAATCCGGTCCCGGGTCACTTTGGCTATAATGGAGGCCGCTGCCACGGATATGCTTCGGGAGTCCCCCTTGACGATGGCTTCCTGGGGCAGGTCGCTGTCAATGGTGAACTTACCGTCAATTAACAGATAGTCCGGCGCAGGCGAAAGGGCTTCCATCGCCCGTTTCATGGAGAGCAGGGCGGCCTGGAGCACATTGATTCGGTCGATCTCCTGGTGATCTGCAATACCGACCCCTACAGCTACAGCCCTTTCACGGATTACGGGATATAGGGCTTCCCGCTTCTTCTCACTCAGTTTTTTGGAATCGGTGAGCCCGGGGCAGTGAAACCCTGTCGGTAAAATCACGGCCGCAGACACGACGGGGCCGGCAAGGGGTCCCCTGCCGGCCTCGTCAATACCT
>JAKSBB010000951.1 GCA_022361315.1 Desulfobacterales bacterium | reverse complement strand
TTGTCATAGGTGTGGATCAGGGACTTCACGCAGTTGGAATGTTCACCTGTGTCCGTGGCCCAGCCAACGAGCATCAGTGAGAATTCAAGGGCGGAGGCTTTGCCGAAGTAGACGGCCTTGGGCATGGTGCTCACTTCGGTTTTAATACCCACTTTTGTCAGCATCTGGGCAATGGCCTGGGCAATGTCGGCATCATTGACGTAACGGTCATTGGGGCCGTGGATGGTAATCTTAAATCCTTCGGGGTAGCCGGCTTCGGCCAGCAGCGCCTTGGCGCCTTTGGGATCGTATTTCTCGGGTTTGAGGGTTGTTGAGGTGCCTTCATAGCCGTCGGGCAGCATCTGGGATGCGGGGATGGCCAGGCCTTCCATGATACGGGCGGCAATACCCGGGCGGTTGATGGCCTTTGAGATGGCTTTACGGACGCGCAGGTCAAGGTAGGGGTTCTTGATTTTTTCACCGTTGTTGCCGGTAACCATGGGGGTGTATTCACGGTCCGTGTCAATGTGCAGGTAGATCAGACGGGTGGAGGAAGATTTGGACAGTTCAACGTTCTTGGCAGCTTCCAGGTGTTTTACGTCTGCCGGGGGCACAAAGTTGATCAGGTCAACATCACCGGATTTCAGGGCAGCGACCCGTGTGCCGTCGTTGGAGATGGGACGAACGACGATTTTGGTCCATTCGGGTTTGTCACCCCAGTAATTTTCATTGCGTTCGTAAACCAGCTTGTCGCCACGTGCCCATTCAACGAGTTTGTAGGGGCCTGTACCGATGGCGGCCACACCGGAGTTGAAGTCTTCAGTGGCTTTGCCTTCGGCGGCTTTCTTGGAAACGATGGTAAAGGATGCAAAATCACGGGGGGTCAGGGGCGCCGGTTTTTCGGTGTGAATACGGACGGTATGGTCATCAATGATCTCAACCTCTTTGACCGCCACAAGCGCGCCGGCAAAGGATGAGGGAGAGTTCGGCACATTGGGAATCCGCTCGATGGTAAACTTCACGTCTTCGGCGGTGAAGGGGGAGCCGTCATGGAAGGTGACGCCTTTTCTCAGTTTGAACTCCCAGGTGGTATCATTGACGGGCTTCCAGGACTCGGCCAGGCCGGGATACATTTTCTGCTTGTGGTCCTGGAGGATCAGCTTGTCAAAGATATAGAGCGCCATCTGGTTATTCTGGGTCACATTGTGGAAATGGGGGTCAAGCGACGTGGGTTCCCCTTTCAATCCCAGGGTTAAGGTTTTGGCCGATGCCAAAGACAAGCTGAGCATCAGGCAGGCCAGGATTGTGAGGCTGGTCTGAATAAATCTTTTCATGAAGAGTCTCCTTTTGATTTTCCGACAACGATTAAAGATATAACGGAATATCTATAGGATGGGACGGTGTTTATTGTCAAGAAAAGCCTAATAATGGTTGTATGAATCAACCACTTTTCAAGATGTGGAACGACTTTAACCGACCTGGGTGGTGTTGGATAAAAGCACCTTTGATTCACACAGCCTGGGATCACAAACGGCTGTCTCTGAAGCCAGGTGTTCGTCTAACACCGTCCGGACGCTCCGGGCATACTCCTTTTTGGTGACGGGTTTAGGCAGGACGGTTGAGATGCCGCCTTCCAGGCTGCCGGTATCCGACACCTGGCTGCTGTACCCGGTGCTCAGAATAACGGGAAGCCCGGGTCTGATGCTGTGTATCCTTTGGGCCAGTTCGATGCCCGTAATTCCCGGCATTGTCTGGTCCGTTATCACCAGGTCATAGAGACAGGGGTTCCGGGTAAAACTGTCCAGCGCCTCTGCGCTGTCATGGCTGGCAGTGACAGAATATCCCAGCCCTTCCAGCAATTCCTTGCCCATATCAGCGATGGCGGTTTCATCGTCCACGAACAGAATATGCTCTTTTCCGGTCTCAAGTTCTTTTACCGGTTCATCCGCTGTTGCCTGAACGTCATCACTTACCGGCAGCAGAATCTCAAACCGGGTACCGGTTTCCGGAGTGCTGTGAAATTCAATCCGGCCTCCGTAACTCTCCACAATTCCGTGGACGATGGCAAGCCCCATACCGGTGCCTTTACCCTGGGCTTTGGTGGTGAAATAGGGTTCAAAAATCCGTGCCTGAAATTCTTCGGGTATGCCGGGGCCGGAATCCTGGATAACCAGGGATACATACCAACGCTCATCCGCTCCGGCATCGGAATCCAACCTGCCGTCGATACTACTTCGGTTGAGCAGGGAAATATGAAGGTCTCCGCCGGAGGCCTCCATGGCATGGTATGCGTTGGTGCAGAGGTTCAGAACGATCTGATAAAGTTGGGTGGGGTTGGCGAGGACTTCCCTGCATCCCGAATCGATGTTTTCAACGATACGTATGGTGGTGGGGATGGAGGAGCGGATCATTTTGATTCCCTCTTTGACAATGGGGGCGGGAAGCACTGCAGTGAGTTCCGCATCGTCCTGTCGGCTGAAGGTCAGAATCTGTCTCACCAGGTCTTTTGCCCTGTGCCCAGCCACCTTCACCCGTTCCAGGGATTTCCCGGCAGGACAGTCCTTGGGCATCTTCGCCGCTGCCAGGTCGGTGTAACCGAAAATCGCCGCCAGAATATTGTTGAAATCATGGGCGATCCCTCCTGCAAGCGTGCCGATAGCTTCCATTTTCTGGGCCTGCTGCAGCCTTCTTTCCAACTCCTGCTTCCCCTCGCGGGCCAATTTAAGTTCAGTGACATTCCGGGCAATGCCGATCAGGCCGATGATCTTTCCCTCCCTGTCCCGGAACGGCGCCTTATTACTCATCCAGTAGCTGTCCCCGTAAGCGGTTTCCAGGCGTTCCTCAAACAGCAGCGACTGTCCGGACCCCATCACCTCGGCATCCCTTTCCTTAACCGCCCTGGCGGATTCCGGCGGAAACAGGTCATCATCGGTTTTCCCGATGACCTCACGTCTGGTTTTGCCAAAGGCGTTGAGGCAGGCGGCATTGGCCAGTTGGTATTCCCCCCGTTTGTTTTTCAGAAAGATGGCGTCGGTGGTCCCTTCAAGAATGGCGTTCACCAGATCATGGTTTTTCTGGAGTTTTGCCTCGGCCGCCTTTCTTTCATCGACTTCCGATTGAAGGGATTGGTTCACGTGATACTGGTCTCGGTAGCTTTCCCGCAGGGAGGCCATCATTTCGTTAAAGGAGCGGGTCATCAGCGTCAGTTCGTCAATTTTTCCCGGGTCACTGCCCCTTTCCAGTTCCAGCACGGCATCTTTTTTTAAATCCAGGTGCCGGGTAAAGTCGGAAATGGTTTTCAGGTGTTTTCCGATCAGATGGTAAAACAGGAAGAAAATATAAATGGATACAAGAAAGGTTTTGGCTCCCTGGCCCAGAAGGATAATGACCGCCTTTTCAATGAGGCGGTTGTAAACCTGGCTCAAATCCGCATGGATCAGGCAGTAGCCCAGGTGCACCTTGTTGTTCCTGTAATTATAAAAGAGTTCGAACTGCCGGGTAAGGATTCTCTTTTTCTTTTCCCTTCCCATGGCCGTCACCAGGGTGCCGTCTTTCCGTGTTTCCAGGTACTCAATGTCCGGAATTTTAAGCACCCCGGAGATCTGGGTTTCCAGTAACAGGTTATCCATCACCCACAGGCTCTGGGAAAATGCCTGCTGATAACTGGTTTCGATCTGCACGAGTTCCTGTTCGATGAGATTGAGATCCCGGTTGTAATCCAGCATGAGCTGGATTGAGGTGAGCAGCAGGGTAACGCAGGAACTGAAGATCAGTATCCAGAATATAAATCGTCTGGCAATGCTCCGATGCTGGGTATGCGTCATTACTTGGGCCTCCGGATACCGGTTTGATCCGGATACTTACCCGCCAAAACCGGATAAATCGGTTTCGATTTTCTGCCAGAAGCGCTTGATTTCTCCGGCCGCATCCATTTTCTCAAGGACGCTGCCCAGCTTGTCTGCGGTATCTTTGCGGGAGTTGTGAACATAATGGTACAATTGAACCTGTTCCAATGGTGGTTCAAGGGTTTTTATCCCGGGTAAATTCAGTTTTTTCCGCAGGACCAACC
>JAKSBB010000143.1 GCA_022361315.1 Desulfobacterales bacterium | reverse complement strand
TGATCACGTTTTTACCCATCGGGGTAAACCTGAACTGTTCGTAAAAGGTTGCCACGGCATAGATACGACTTTCAGGTAGTCCGACAAATCTTGCCACCTCTCGCATTTCAGGATCCGGCAGGTAGCCGAATTTGTGTTGTACATCCTGTAAAATCGGAATCAGATCGAAACTATTTCCATCATATTTTCCTAGAATAGCGTCTAAACTATCGTCCATAATGTCTCCTTTTGCTGAGTGTGACCCATAAGAGCGGCATGCAGATCCTCAGTGAAGATGAGAAATGCAGCTATATATTTATTCCAGATACTTAGTAAACCAGACGGTTTATTAAAATTATGAGGTAATTTAAACACCTTCAAGGCACAGATTCCCACAGGTAAAAAACAGGCAAAACAGCCCGTATCCTTTGGTACCTGTAAAAAGATGTTCGGCATAACTTGTTGACCCCCTATATGTTTCCTTTCCCAAGCAGTGTGATTCATCGCTTCAGACCAGGATAATACCCGTCTATAAATAGGAGGAAACGTGATTTTTGTCAACAAAAGCTCTAAAGAACGCGTTACAAAACATCACCGGAACAGATATGACCGCCTGTCTCCACCTCAGATACAGGCCTTCGGAGAGGTTCTGTCATTTGCGCAACGGCCCTTATGGTTTAAAATTCAACCACTTCATCATGAAACGCCCGGTTTTTCATCCACCGGAAATGGGATTCGAAAAAGGCGGGGGAGATTTACCCCTGCAGAAAGAATATACTTGAGAATATGATGTTGAAAAGAGGATCTGAACTGCCGCCAGAGGGCCAAAACGAAAAATCCCGAGAGCCGAAACTCTCGGGATGTTCTTTATTGGGTTGGCTCCCCAGCACGGACTTGAACCGCGGACCCATTGGTTAACAGCCAATTGCTCTGCCAACTGAGCTACTGGGGAGCAGCGTCTCCCGAAGAAGACTCGGAGTTTATATACCAGGCAGTTTTTGAAGTCAAGCAAAAACGATAAAAAAATTTGACATTAATTGGCCATATGTTTATTCTCTAAAAAGATTGATGGTTTACAACATGGAGGTTCGTATGGACATCAACAGTGTTCAAGGATTAAACGCATACACAAGCACACGGCCCGCGGCCGATGACAACCTGGCACAAAATCAAAACCAGGAAGCGGCCCAGGCTGATTTCAACCGGGAAAACATTCAGGTCGTTCAGGAAGCCTTTGAGGTGAGCCTGTCCCAGGAAGGCATTGCCCAGCAGACCGTCAGTGCTCCGGAACCCACGGAGACAGAAGAAACACCCGAAGCCCCACTTCCCGAACCAGCCCAGGCAGCACCGGCAAACCCGGGAGAACCCCAGCAGCAGCCCAGCCAGATTATTAATATTGTGGCCTAAGGTTTACCCTATTATTATATAGCCCTTCTCCGCCTTTATTCCGGGATGTGCCAAAGGGACATCCCGGGGTATATTTATGGCGCCCCACCTCTGTAAAGAATTAACCCTACCATTCTTTACCGTTGCCTGATATAAGAACGTCCAGCCTCAGTATAACCCCAAGAGGAAGAGACCATGATTACGGAAAACGGTATTGTCACCCAGGCAAATGAGACCACAGCATGGATTAAAACCACCCGATCCGCAGCCTGTGAAAGTTGCACTTCCAAAGACAGTTGCGGCACCAGCCACCACGGCTCAAAGGATATGATCGTGACAGTCAAAAACACCCTTGCCGTCCAGACGGGGGATACGGTGGTCATCGGAATCGAGACCAAACCCATGCTTTACCTGAGCTTCCTGCTTTATATGTTTCCCATCCTGCTTCTGGTGATTGGCGCCGTCATCGGGGACACCATTGCTCCCATCCTTAATATAAATAAATCCCTGGCTGCCATGGCAGTGGGCTTTTCCTCATTCGGAATGGCTTTCCTAGTGGTCCGCAAGCGTCAGGCAACCCTGTCGAAGAACGACGCATACAAGCCCTTCCTGGTGCGTAAGAAATCCCGTTCAACGATTGAAGGCTGTGCAATTCTATAAATAAATCCCCGCTATTTTTTACTTGTAAATCTAGCATCAATATAATATAAACCCTGCCAGTTGTGGGTTCGTCGTCCAACTCTAACCATAAATTTTTTGAGAGAAGAATTATGACATCACAACGCGACCTTAAAGTAGCTCTATTGATCATGATCGCATCTTTGGTCACGGGTATTGTTTGCTACGCATCTTTTTCACCCCCTGCCCCGGATAATCCGGTGAGACTCATGTTTCAGAATCAGGCCGGCAAGGTATTATTCACCCACCTTCAGCACACAGACGACTATAGCTTGGACTGTCTGGACTGCCATCATAATATCGAAGATGATGACACCTATAACTGCAGTGAGTGCCACGAAGAAACCGGTGATGAAGACTTGTTGTCCAGAGCTGATGCGTTTCACGCCTCGTGCAAGGGATGCCATGAAGATTACGGTGCGGGTCCGGTAGACTGTAACTCATGTCATGCATTGTAATTGAAAGGATGATTTTTTAATCATCCTTTTTTTTGGCCTGACTTAAGCTTATTACGAAACAAGGACTAAATATGATTAAACGATCTTTTTTTGCTCTATCCAAACCCAAGCTGACCTATGATCTGCTCGGATATGATCCGCTCGGATCGGATCAGAAGGCGCCGGAGGCCATTCCGGTTCCAGGCACGCTCACGCTGCTGCTGCCGGAAACCATTGACAGCACCAAGCAGGCCCTGATCACCCCGGGGGATGCCGTTAAAAAGGGAGATAAAATAAAACTCTATGAAGACGGCACCGACTATGTCCTGTCACCGGTGGCCGGCACAATCACGAGCTTTGACTCCTATGCAGACGACTTCGGAAACACCGCCACCTATATATTGATAAAGCCGGATCCGGCCAGGACCGGAGAAGACCATACCGTGGCGCTTGACCCCGAAGAAACCGTGGGATTTGCAGACGCAAACCTGCGTCACCTGCCCGGAGACCTGCCCTTTGACGCCCTGGCGGATGAGAACCTGCGCATCAATACCATTGTGATCACCGGGGCGGACACGGACGTGTTATCCACCACCTGCCAATTTGTCTGCACCGCCTATGCAGAAGAGATGGTGGAAGGCGCCCAGATCCTCAAGCGCATGTGTCCACGATCAAACATCGTGTTAACCCTGCCTGAAAAGCTGCATACCCAGGCCAATTTCGGTACCATACAGGTCCTGAAAACAGACGATGCCTATCCGTCGACCCTTCCGGCCATGGTTATGAAAGACCATCTACACATTGAGCTGCCTGCCGGCAAGACCCCGGAAGACATGGGCGTCTGTTTTATCCGGGCAGAGGCGCTGGTCTCTCTGGCCCGGGTATTCAAGACCCAATCAGCAGTCTTTGAAAAGGTGGTCACCCTGATCGACAAAGCCGGCAAACACCACCGTTTGACCGCCACCCTGGGTACCCCCCTGAGCAAAATTTTTGACCGGTTCAACGTCCATATCCATGACCGTGACCGGATCATCATCGGCGGTCCCTTGCGGGGCTTTGCCACCTATACGCCCCACCACCCCGTTGCGCCCGACATGGACATGATCATTGTCCAGGACAATGATGCCGTCACCGAATCCTCAGACACCCCCTGTGTGAACTGCGGTGAATGTATCCGTATCTGCCCGGCCAACATCCCGGTGAACCTGCTGGTAAGATTTCTTGAAGCGGATGAATACGAGGAAGCCGCTGACAAGTACGATCTGGAATCCTGTATTGAATGCGGTTTGTGCGCCTTTGTATGCAAGTCCAGGATCCCCATCTACCAGTACATACGGCTTGGAAAACATGAACTCCTCGCACTTCGTGCAGGCGCGTAACATGGAGACTGCCAATGAATAATACAAAGCTAATCGTTTCCCATGCCCCGTTCTGGCATGACGGAGACAGCCTGTTTCAATTGAACCTGAACTATCTCATCGCCCTGCTGCCCGCAGCATTGTTCGGGATATTTCAGTTCGGCGCCACAGCCCTGGGTGTACTGGCATTGTCCGTTGCCTTTGCCATGCTGTGGGAAACCATCATGAACCTGCTGGCAAAGCAGGATATGACCATCGACAACCTTGAAACCGCAGTTATCGGCCTACTCTTTGGTATGATGCTGCCTGCCACCGCCCCCTGGTGGATTATCTTCACCGGCACCTTTGTGGCAGTGGTCATCGGCAAATACATCTTCGGCGGCACCGGCGCCAACCCCTTCCACCCGACCCTCGTCGGGATGGCCATCCTGATGATGTCCTGGCCGCAGTACTTTGATTTTGACGCAGCCTATGTCTCCTATGAATTTGGGTTTACCGAACTTGCGCCCCTGGCCGCAGTAAAATTCCAGGGTGCGGGTGCGGCTGAACAGTTCCCCATAGGCAGCCTGCTGGCCGGACAGGAAGTCGGTGCCATCGGCGCGGTCTTCGGACTCGGCCTGATCATCGGCGGTGTTTACCTGATTCTCCGGGGATACACCCGCTGGGAAATTGTTGTATCATTCCTGGCCGGTATCATCATCACCGGCGGACTGTTCAACATGTCCAATCCCGAGGCCTATGCCTCTCCCCTGTTCCACCTCTTTTCAGGTTACACCCTGCTCGGGGCATTTTTCCTGGCCACCGAGAACTCCTCTTCACCCGTAAACCTGATCCCCATGCTGATTTACGGATTCCTGGGCGGGTTCATGATCATCCTTATGAGAAATATCGGCGCCTATGCAGACGGTACCGTTCTGGCCATATTGCTGATCAACCTGGTGAACCCCCTGATCGACAACATTAGACCCAAAGCCTTGGGAAAGGGAGTGACCAATGCGTGAAATGATTAGCATGGTGGTTGTACTCACCTGCCTGGCATCCTTGTCCGGCGGGCTGCTTGCAGCCATTAAAACCGGCACCGAACAGAGAATCGAAGAACAGGTCCTCAAATTCCAGAAGGCCCCGGCCATTGCCCAGATATTTACCGATGTCTCCAATGATCCCCTTGGGGAACGCTTTAATATTGAGGCTGACGGCGTAAAATTCCAGTTTTTTCCCGGCAAACTTGAAGACGGCGGCACTGCTGTTGCCTTTGAAACCAAGGGCAAGGGCGGTTACGGCGGTGACGTGGGCCTGATGGTGGGCATCAATACAGAAACGGACCAGATCATTGCAGCCCGGGTCACCACCCATGTGGAAACACCGGGCCTGGGCTCCAGGGCCAAAGATGATCCAGCCTTTGTCTCCCAGTTTGATACCCTGTCCATGGAATCTGACAATCTGGACCTGTCCAACAATGACGGCAGCATTGACGCCATGTCTGGTGCCACCGTCACCTCTCAGGCAGTGT
>JAKSBB010000189.1 GCA_022361315.1 Desulfobacterales bacterium | reverse complement strand
TGGGAGAGGCCACCATCAAGCTGGCTGATGATCCCGAACTGCTTCAAGCCGCAGCCCAAAGCGGTTGTAAAGGCCTGCTCATAGGCATTGAAACACCGTCGGCGGCAGCTTTGAAAGACTCCGGCAAAGGCTTTGTCAGCCCGGGGGAAATAAAAGAGAAAATCGCCCGGTTCCACGCCCATGGCATCCGCATCACCTCATCCATGATATTCGGTTTTGATACCCACACGCCGGAAATTTTCAGGGAGAGCGAGGATTTCTGCCGGTACATCGGCATTGACGAAGTGGAATCGGTCATTCTGATTCCCTTCCCCGGCACCCCCCTGTACCGGCGATTGGACGAGGAAAACCGACTCCTCACCAAAGACTGGTCATTATACGATGGGGATAACGTGGTGTTTGCCCCAAAAGAGATGACAGCGGATGAACTGAAACAGGGCAGCCATGGGTTCTGGCAGGAGATCCGCAAGAAGAAACCGGTACCGGAAATATCAGGCGCACCGGAAACACAGCCCCCATCAGGGAAAACACCCGGCCCGTCGGGCGGGGCGTACAGAGGGCCTGTAACCACCACCGGCGGGAAACCTGTCAGGTGGAAGTCCGTTCTGGCCCTGTTCGGCATCGGCGTCGGTCTCTGGTATGAGTGGTACTGGATCTGGGGTGCCCTGCTGGTGGCCTGGGCCATCACTGACCTGCGTCACCGCAGAACTTACCTCCTGGAAGACATCCCCGCCTCAGAATCCCCGGTTCTGTATTGGATCGTTGTCCTGATGTGGCTGTTCCTGGGGTTGTGGAGTCTCTTCACCTCTCCGGCCCTCTCAGGTTTTCTAAGGACGATGCTGTCATGACACCTGCCATATCTCTGCCGATTCTGATCCGAAGGTTCTGGAAACGGACGGCCCCGACCTGGATTCTGGTGATTTTTGAAGGGATCATCCTCATTGCCCTGCCCCTGGTCATCGGCCGGGCCGTGGACGATCTGATGGCCGGCAGCTACAGGGGACTGATCGAACTCGGGGGGCTCTGCCTCTCCCTCCTGGTGGTCGGTGCCGGCAGACGGTTTTACGACACGCGGATTTACGCCGGCATTTACCGGAAGGTGGGCAGGGAAATGGTGGGACGTGAAATAGATCGGGACACCACCGTATCCAAGGTATCGGCCCGGCTGACCCTGTTCGGTGAATTCGTGGATTTCCTGGAAGATGCCCTGCCCGACCTCTTTAACCATATGATTGGACTCTGCGGTACCCTCGGTATCATCCTGGTGCTGGACATCCGGATATTCTGCCTCTGTCTTACGGGCATCGGTCTAACGGTTCTGATATACTGGTGCAGCCGGTCCAGAATGCTTGGATTGAACAAAGGACAGAACAATTGTTACGAGCATCAGGTGGATGTACTTTCTTCCAGGGACCGCGGCAAACTGGCAACCCATCTTAAGAAACTCATGACCTGGAATATCCGCCTGTCTGACCTGGAGACGGTCAATTTCTCCGCCACCTGGATCGTTCTTTCCGTTGTGCTGCTAACCGCCATCCTGCTGCTGGCGGCCCCGGGCACCACCACCGGCCAGATGCTGACCATGATCATGTACGTGTTCGGTTTTATTGAAAGCGTGCTGACCTTTCCCCTGTATTACCAGCAGATGGTCAGACTCCGTGAGATTGCCGGTCGGCTGGGGTAGAGGCTAATCCGTCACCTCAGCGCCTTTCTCAATCAGAAGCTGGCGGAGAATCCTCCGGTGACACCGGGCTTCGTTTTCACAATAACACCCCACGCTGAAGTGGGTATCCCGGGACATGGCCGCCAGCAATTCAAGCACCCTGGTGTTTTCCGGGCGGGCCATCTCCGCCCGGTACTTTTTCTCAAATGCCTTCCAGTCTTTGTCTGTTTTTATCTTTTGTCCGAATTTCATGGTTTCCGGACTCGGGGATACGTTGGGCAGCCAGACATCATAATAATTCTTAGATGCGAATTCGGTTTTCGGCACGCCCCTCGGCGGACGTCTTACCGTTCCGATTCTAAGCCCTTCATTGTCACTCCGGTCGCTGCCCAGCCTGACGATTTTAATAGTCATAATCTATCTCCTGTTCTCTATTCTTAAAATCCAGACAAAACCCGTAGACCTGCAGTTCCCCCTGTTTGAAATCCAGATCTGTACAACGCTGAAACCCCATATTTTCGTACATCTGTCAGGCCACGGCCATGGCCCGGGTGGTGTGAAGCACCACGCCTTTTCGTCCCAGGTCTTTCGCCCGGCGGATACAGGACTGTGTCAGGGCTTTGCCCACACCCTGCCGCCGGGCATCCGGGCTGACCACCAGCAGCCGGATACCGGCATGTTCCGTGTATGTGGATGCATTGCCACCAGAGTTATAGGCTGACATGTCACGGACAAAAGTGACGCCGCCGAGAAGGGTGGCGATATCACTGACAGCCACCAGGATTTCGGTTCCCGGACCGGTTGCCCTTGCCCTCACATCGGCCAGCATGGCGTAATAATCGGGTTGAATCTCGGGACCGGGCATATCCGGCAGGCCTGCGTAAACGTCCACAGTCATCCTCCCGAGCACCTCATAATCTTCGGGCCGGACATAAC
>JAKSBB010000671.1 GCA_022361315.1 Desulfobacterales bacterium | reverse complement strand
GGCAAGTTCTTTTGCCAGAGCTTCAAGTTTTTTGTCGTCCATGTGTGTGCTCATCCTTCAGTTTAAGTTCTCGGTAACTTATAGAACAATGAGCAGTTACACAATTTAATTTACAGCCTCAATAAATCAGCTAATTGCTGTGCAGTTAGATTACCATCATTTTTAATCGTGGTAGAGCATCCTGCCTTTAATAAAAATTGTACTATTTCGTGGTGTCCTTGTGAAACTGCTTCATGCAATGGAGTATTTCCTTCTTCCCCCTTAGCATCTAATCTGGCACCATTTTTTATTAATAAATCAACTATTTTCACATCGCCCCAAACAGAAGCTACATGTAAAGGTGTATCTCCAAGAGTACTTACATGGTTGACATCAATCATTTCATTTGAGCAAAAATCAGGAAACTCATTGATGCTTGATAGAATATCTTTTAGCCACTCTAATTCATTTTGATTGTTCATATTGTTCTCATAAGAAAAGTCCAATTTGAATAGGAGATAATCACCCTTGGCTGGGAAAATCAAGTATCACGTTAATACCGGATAAAGCAGATAGTGTATGACGAAGTAACTGTAAGCAAACCAAGGGGTCCAGGCAGCGGTGGGGTGAGGGGCGTCGTGGCGTCGAAGAGTGGGGCGTCATGGACTGAAAGAGCCGCTCGTAGTCGCTCCGTAGGCAGTCATGGAGGACTGCCGGAGGTTTAGCGCCGATCCCTTGCGCCGTTGCGGCCGGGTATAAGGCAACATCGATATTTACTGAGCTGCGTTGATCTGACGGCGGATGGTTTCGCCGCCTCCCGGGACCACTCGATAGTTTATATCAAAACTCCTTTTGTTAGTCACAAATCACATCAAAAATAAATGCTATTAAAAATAAGATATTGATATTATATCTTTTAATATGTATTTTGGTGTTGGATTTGTTAGTCAAAATCCACCCCAAACAAGTGATCAGAGTGGTGATATGCCCCTTACAATAAAAGAATATTTAGAACGAGGCCCCTCGACGTCAAAAGAAATTCAGGCCGCAACCGGTCTGAGTCAGAGT
>JAKSBB010000401.1 GCA_022361315.1 Desulfobacterales bacterium | reverse complement strand
GAGCCGATGATCGGCGCCGGTGACCTCGATCGATTGGAGCACGGCGTCTCCACGAATCAACGGGAATCGCCGCGCGGTCTGTGTCGTTTCCACGTCGAACTCGATGACGAAATCGATGTTCGTGCCGTCGATCGAGCCGTTGACCAGCAGCTCGCGTATCTTCACGCCCTCCATCGGATCGGGCGCGGCGGGCGATTCTTCAGCCGCGGCCTGTCGGGCCATCGCGGGCAAGGCGGCGGACAGCACAAGCAACGTCATGAGCACGATGCGTCGAGACATGATTCGGTCCTTTCGGATGTCTGGGCGTTTCCGGTTAGGGCGCCCGGTCGAGATTGTTCGCCTGGCGCACCAGGTCGCGCAGCTCGGCGATGCGATCGTCCAGCGGCAGCTCCGCGTGGACCTGATCTACGACGCGTGAGACGTCGTCAAAGTTCCCGTCGCGTGCGTGGGGTGATTCGCGGAGGAGTTCTGCGAACCGCGCCACCGCCGCGGCGAGATAGAAACGCGGACGCTCGGCGATCGTGGTCTCGCGCACCGCGTCGTTAGCGATCGTGTGTGCGATCTCTTCGACCTTATCGTTGTCCGCGTTCCGATAACGCACGTAGACCGTGCCGATGGCCGGCGGGTCGCCCGCGGGCCGGTCGGAAGGATACAGCTCCAGCTCGTACAGCGCGGTGGCGGCCTGACCGGAACCGACCTCGCCGGCGTCAACGGCGTCGTTTCGGAAGTCCTTGTCGGCGATGTCGCGGTTCTCGTAGCCGATCAGGCGGTAGCGGCGGACACGGGTGGTGTTGAACTCCACCTGGATCTTCGCGTCCTTGGCGATGGTCTGGAGGGTGCCCGACAGATCGGCGCCGAAGACCTTCTTCGCCTCGTCATAGGAGTCGATGTAGTAGTAGTTGCCGTCGCCCTTGTTGGCGAGCTGCTCCATCAGCGTGTCCTTGTAGTTGCCGGTGCCGAAGCCCACGGTCGACATGGTGATGCCGCGGCCGGCGTGATCCTCGATGAGCTCGAGGATGCTGCCGTGGGAGCTGGGGCCGATGTTGGCGTCGCCGTCGGACAG
>JAKSBB010001300.1 GCA_022361315.1 Desulfobacterales bacterium | reverse complement strand
CCGCAGTTTTTGAAATAGGAGGGCTGGGTCCCCATGACATCCAGCCACTGCTGCTGGGTCACCTCCGTGGTCTGGAGGTAATAGTCCCGGGTCAGTGTCACCTCGTGGAGAATTTCATTTGAATCCCGTCCGATTTCAGTTTCAGGGCTTCCCATCATGAAGGTACCGGCCGGCACCCGGATGAATTTCATCCCAAAGGAGTTGACGTATTCATTGGGCTGCCTGGGGGCAGAATAATGAGAGCCCATTGCCGTACCCCTGGTATACATGGCACTGTTCATCTTCTGGTTGTTCATGGGAATGGAGGGGCCGAGATCCATCATGGGCGGTACAGATACAGCCCGACTTCTGGAGCCGCCGAAAAGGGCCATAATTCTGACGAATCTGTATCTTTTGTTTACATCCTCTGCCGTATCTTTGGGGCTGTAGGCTTCGCCGGTGCCGTAAACCTTATGGTAGGAATGGGGAACATTGACCATGTACTGGTCGATGATGGGAACCGGTGCATTGGCACGTTGTCTGGACAAAGTCTGGTTGTGATTTGCTTCACCCGTGGCAGATGAACTTCCGATGATGACAAATACCAGTTCCCGCTCCCGGTTATTTCGCTCCAATGAGTCCAGATAGCGGATCAGACGCGTATGTTGAAGGGAGTTTTCCTGGATCTGTGCGGAGTTATAGGGGAAGAATATGGTGATGTCGCCTGTGCCCTGATCCTCGGCAATCCGGCGCAGGGCCTGGTAGCTGTTTTTGGAGACCTCAAGGTTGTTGCTATAGGACCGGATCAGTTCCTGTGATCGCAGATGGTCATTGTTCATGGCGGCGATGCTCAGGGCCTCTTTGTCCATGACGGCCTGGTTATAAGAGGTGGCGAACTGGGCCGCGGTCTGGGATACGTGGTCCGGTGTGGCTGTGCTGTATTGCGTCTGATTATAGGATGCTGAAGCCGGCTGAACTGTGGGTGCTGCTACCTGGGGTGCCGGTTGGGTTTGCCGGGACTGGCCCATGGATGAGCATCCTGAGGTGAGTAGGGAAATCATGCAGATGATACATGCGGTTATCAGAACAGGGGTGGCTCTCATTAAACATCTCCTTCATCTCACGGAAATTCAGCGGTTTTGGGGCACCGGGCTCGGGTCTTATATTCCTTACGTTATTTTGTGTAAAAAAACAAGAAAAGCCTTGCCTGAAAGCCGTTGCACTTGCCAGGCCCATCCGAAGCCGACCAGTCCGAAAGAGGGGAGGGAATGTGGGAAAATTTTATCGTTTGGAGGTTAAAAACGATTCGGTGTTAATATTTACCGCATTTATCCGCGTAAAAGGCCTTCATGCTGTCAAGATCCGCCTCAAGATTTCCGGTGGGATGGAATACCGGGCCTACCCCACCGATCTTGTGTCTGTAATCCACGAATCCCAGAACCAGCGGCACCTCTGCCTGGTGAGCGATTCTGTAAAATCCGGATTTCCATGTTTTGGTTTTGCTTCGGGTGCCTGACGGGGCAATGGTGACAATCAAGCGGTCGGCGGATTTGAAGGCATCTGCCATGATTTCCACAGTATTTCCTTTGCGGGTCCGGTCAATGGGAATACCGCCCAGGCGTTTCAACAACGTTTTGAAGGGTGGAATGAACATGGTATGTTTGCCCATCCAGTGCACTGGGATCTGGAATTTGAAAATGATCAGCAGGAAAATCACAAAGTCCCAGTTTGTGGAGTGGGGGGCTGCCACCAAAACAAATTTCTTCAGATCCGGCATTTCCCCTTTGGTTCTCCATCCCAAAAGAAATAGTCCGATTCTGGCAATGAGGTAAAAAAAAGGCTTCAGCAGCGGGTTGCCTAAAAGGCTGGGTTTTAAATTCAAGGTCTTAACTCCACCGGTTTTACTTGTGGTCAAATGGGCAAACAAATACATAAGAATACATTTTAATCGGAGGTGTTTCAAGACTGAACGATTTTTTAATCAAAAAACACGAATCAGAAGGACTGATATATATAATGAGGGGTTCCCCCGGGAAGACCTTGGTTATAATAAGGCGGAACTATAGAAATGGTGTATAAAATAAATCAAAATCGGAAAATCGTTTTGTATATTTAGAAAATCTGGTATTTTGTCCGAACAAAAATAAGCAAACCTACCGGAGGTAGACCATGGGGCTGGACAGGATTGACAAGAAAATATTGAATACCCTTCAGGAAAACGGGAAAATAACGAATTCCAAATTGTCACAAATTGTGGGTATTTCTGCCCCGGCCACCCTGGAGCGGGTAAAGCGTCTGGAACAGTCCGGTGTAATTTCTCATTTTACTGCGGTGGTGGATCCGGAACGCATCGGCTTTTCCATCATGGCCATCGTTTCCATTTCCCTGAGTCTGAGCAAGCTTAGCTCCGTGGCTGAAATCAAAGAAAGGTTTGCCGAGTTGGAGGAGGTGATTGAATGCTACCAGATCGCCGGGGCCAATGATTTTATCCTCAAGGTCATCGCAAAGGATATCAAAACCTACGGCGAATTCATGAACCAGAAGCTGACCCAGATCGACGGTATTCAGAGCATCCAGTCCTCTTTTATCATTGACAACATTAAGAACAAGAAGAAGCTGAAGCTGGATCTCGAAACAGAGTACGAGCGGGCCTGATCCGAGGGGGGCACCTATGATTATTTGTGGCGGGTTTCTGTTTTAACTTCTCTTTTGCATCAGCCTTATTTTCACCGGAACCCCTATATTTTCTGTCAGTGACGCTTCCGTACGGATCATCAATCGTTCCAGATTTTTGATTTCATCTGAAAACAGGGCGTCATCCAGAACCAAAGAAATCCCCAGTGCCTCCGTGCCGTTCAGCCGGATTCTTTCCATATCGCAGTCCGGGGCAGGGATGTCCAGGGCCTGCCTGAGGTAGACGGCGGCCTGATCTTGAGATACCTTTATCCCTGAAATGATCATGTAGTCATCCGCCCGTTCCGTCAGCCATTCCATTTTCATGTATGCAGAGTTGCACTCGCAGGTGTCGGTGATGAACCTGGCCATATCCCCGGTACGGAACCTCACCAGTGGAAAGGCCCGTGCAGACAGGGTGGTGAGCACCAGTTCGCCGGCCTCACCGGCCGGCAATACATTGCCGGTCGCCGGATCAATGATTTCCGGCAGGATATGGTCATCACAGATGTGCAGGCCGCAGTGATCACCGCATTCGTGGGCAATGGCCGGCCCGGGGATTTCGCTGAGTCCGTAATGCTGCCAGATATCCGCATGAAGGCGTTCTCTAAGGTCTTTTACGGTGTTTTCTGTTACGGGTTCCCCCACCAGGATGATCCGTTTCAGATTCAGCTCGTTGGGGTGGCGTTCCTGGTCGAACATGTGATCCGTGAGTTGTTCGGCAAAGGCGAGGGTGGTTACCAGGGTGGTGGTCTTATAGTCCCGCAGCACCATCAGGGTTTTGGAAAGGGACAGGGTGGTGTTGGGAATCACACCGGCCCCTAAAAGTTCGCCGCCGTCCTTGTAATCCCTGCCCCAGTTGGCGAGCCCGGGGGGAAGGTGGATTTGAATGATGTCCATATCCGAGACGCCGCTGGCGGCAAGACTTCTGGCCACAAGTTTCTTCCAGATCAACAGATCTGCCTGGGTGTAGCCGCTGATGGAGGGGCGTTCTCCTGTGCCGGGTGCGGTGTGAATCCGGACGATATCCCTCAGGGGTACGGCAAAAAGACCGTAAGGATAGTGCAGGCCCAGGTCGGCGCGCTTCATGAACGGGAGTTTCTCAAGGTCTTTAAGAGAGACGATTTCCTGGGGCGTTAGATTATGAGACTCAAACCGTTTTCGGTGGAAGGGCACATTTTTGTACGCCCGGTTTAAGGTGCTCTGGAGCCTTTCCAGTTTAATCTGTTCTTTTTCTTCTGCATCCATAGGGTTGGTTCCGTTCGGCATCAGTTTTCCCTCCCGTCGTAAAAATCTCCGTAATCCTGCCCCAGATAGGCCCGTTTGACATCATCGTCCACCAGCAGTTCATCCGCAGCGCCCTGGAGCACCATTTTACCGGTTTCCAGTACATAGCCCCGGTCTGCGATCTTCAGGGCTGCCCTGGCATTCTGTTCTACCAGCAGGATGGTTACCCCCTGGTCTCTCAGGGTTTGAATGGTTGTGAATATCATATCCACGATTTTCGGCGCCAGTCCCATGGACGGTTCATCCAGCACCAGAAGGCGCGGCCTTGCCATCAGCGCCCTGGCAATGGCCAGCATCTGCTGTTCCCCGCCGGACAGGGTCCCGGCAAGCTGGTCAGCTCTCTCCCTGAGAATGGGGAACATCTCCAGCATCATTTGAAAGTCCTTCTCCACCTCGGCCTTCATCCGCTTGCGGTACATGGTGTAGGCGCCCATTTTTAGGTTATCCATGACACTCAAGGGGGAAAAAATCTGCCGTCCTTCCGGCACCATGCTGATACCTGCCCGGACAATGGAAGGCGGGGACATCCCCCGCAGGGAGTTGTCCTCAAACAGAATTTCCCCGGACCAGGTCTTCATCAGGCCGCAGATGGCCAGCAGCAAAGAGCT
>JAKSBB010000891.1 GCA_022361315.1 Desulfobacterales bacterium | reverse complement strand
CACCGGATCCGTTCAAGGAAAGACAGGCCCTGATTGATGCATGTGCGGATGCGAACCCTGACGAAGCGCCAATCGGAATACCCCCAATAGGAATACCAGTGGTAGGAGCCCTCTCCGGTCACATCCCCTGGATGGCAGCCTTTATCAAAGCACTCGGTTTCCCGGTCAAGCTGCTCAAATCAGACGGCAAGGCGCTTGCCCGGGGGGAACAACTCTGTAACAGTTTTGATTCCTGCGGCCCGGTTAAAATTGCCCATGCGGTATGCGATGACGATACCGTCCAATTCCTGTTTCTGCCAAAGATCATGGATATCCCGGATACGGAAGGCCTCGGCGGCCTGCCCTGTGTCACCGAACAGGCCCTCCCGGAACTGATTGACCAGGGCCTGAAAAGCCGGACCAAAACCATCGAAGTAATCCGGCCAAAGCTGTTCATGAACAAAGAGGTAAGGGGTAAAGATCTGCTGAATCAATTGACGGTGGCTCTAAATCAATACGACCTGTTCAAGAATATAGACAACGCACAGGTGTTAACCGCTCTGTCAGCCGCACAGCAGGCCCAGGAAGACTATTCTAACGCCCTGCTGGACACCGGGCAGCGTGCCCTGGCCTATGCCCGGGAAAACAATCTGCCCCCGGTGGTGGTCTGCGGCTCACTGCACGTCATCCATGACAGGGCCGCCAACTCAAAAATTCCCACCATATTGCGGCAGAACGGGGCCATGGCCATCCCCATGGACTGCTTTTCCATCCCGGATCACATTCAATCCATGGAAAAAATATACTGGGCCGATGCCAACCGATACCTGCGCACCGCCGAAGCCGCCCTGCAGACCCAGACTGTATATCCCCTGATGCTCTCCTCTTTCGGCTGCGGACCGGCATCTTTTACCGAGCAGGTGTTCCAGTCCCTGCTGGAAGGGTATCCTCACACCATCCTGGAAAGCGACGGGCACGGGGGCACCGCAGGCTTTGTCACCCGGATTCAATCCTTCCTGCAATCCGTTAAACAGCACATGGCGGAAGATCCCGACACCGGTCAGATTCAGCCGGATTCCGACATCCGGGCCTATATTGACAAGGGGAAATACGGCGGCCCCTACATGGATAAAAATGTTCAATACGTCTTTTTAAGCAGTATTGAATACCTGGGGGAACTCTTCGCCTCGGTGTATCAATCCTACGGGTACGATGCCCTGGCCGCCCCCGCCACATCAAAAACCAATATGGCATTGGGCAAAAACGACTGCTCGGGCAAAGAATGCCTGTCCTATCAATTTGTCTGGGGGGCGTTTAAGGAGTACCTGACGAACGGGGCTGCCACACCGGAAACGGATGATCCGAAAAACGGCAATAAAGAAATCCGGCTGATGCAGATCTCCGGCAGATTATGCAGGGCCGGAATGTTCGGCATAAAAGACCGGTTGTCCATTGATAGAATGAAGCGGGAGAATATTATCCCGCCGTCCCGGAACATCACCGTGTCCGCCCTGAAGATCGCCGGCGGTGCCGCTATGACCATGCGGCTTATCGCAGGGCTGACGGCCCTGGATATCGTCCGTCAACTGTACCTCTATCATCTGGCGGCCGATCCCCTGCCGGGTGTCAGCGAAGCCGCCTACCGGAAGTACAGTGAAAAGATAATCGAAATCATCAGCTCAAGAAGCAACTCAGGCCTCAAAGGACTCTTTATCAACACCCGCCACTGGAAGGGTCTAAAGCAGATCGTGGCCGACGCCTCCTGTGAATTCACCCGGATCAGCACCGATGCCCCGAAAGACAAGCCCCTTAAAACCATTTTTGTATCCGGCGATATCATGACCAAGGGCAACGATGTCGCCAACGGAGGTATCTACAAACTCCTGGCGAAGCAGGGGGTAAGGGTAATCGGTGAACCCACCTGCGATTTCTTTGACTTTTTAACCCGCTCCCACCCGGAGATGATCTTCGGCAGAGGGGCGTCCAAAAACCAGCAGGCCATCTATATCTTTGTCATGGACAAGATCCGCAATACCCTCTATGACATTGCCGCAACAGACCATTCCTGGCTGCCCCGGCCGGATATGAAATCCGTCCTGAAACGTTCCGAACCGATTCTTGATCCCCAAACCGCCGGCGGCTCCGGATTTGCCGTGGGCAGTGTGCTTCACTACTGGGACACCCTCAATCCCGACGGCGTTCTGATGACCTCTTGCTGGGGCTGCGACAACAGCCTGATCGAAGAAAGCCTGTTGCGCCATCACAAAGAAATACCCTTCTATTTCTTTTACGATGACGGTGACCCGGTGGATGAAAGACGCTTGAGCAGCTATTCCCACCGCCTCTTCAGACGTGCGTGATTTAACCTTCGGTTAGTTTCTGAGCAACTTAAATCCCGGTAGTCAAATTGATTACCGGGATTTACTGATTTTCTCGATACCTAAGGGATTCCCCGATTGATTAGTCAAGTATCTTTTATTATACATATGACATTCTTTATTATTTCTTTTGATTAATAAGGCGGAATCATGTTCATAGCCTGCCATATCAGATCTGCCCAGAGCAATATCCAAAGGGTAATTTTTTCCCACGCGACTCATGATTACAATTTAATAAACAGGCAATGCTCCGGTTAGGTCCCAGGGTTCTCTATCATAAATTCAGCCATATCTGACCATAATAGCATGGCACCCTAACAATAATTGAGGAGGTTCAAAATGATCTGGAAAGAAAAGACGTATACCGTTTGCATTCTATTCTTGGTGTGTTTCGCGTTGTCATTTGGCTGCAGCACTAAACACATTGAGAAATCTGAACAAATTGAGATACAGAACCATGTAATCCTCATGCACAAAGACGGGGAATCCATGCCTTTGATACCGCATACCAATAACGATAAATTTTCCCACATATTCAATGGCCTTGATGACTTTTTAAAGAGCGGTCAAAACAACCTGGAAAAAAATATCATCGTTTATTTTCACGGCGGTTTAAATTCCTATGATGGCGCTTTAAAGCGAGTCGTTGATAACATCGCCAAAATAAAAAAAGAAAACAAAACAAATCAAGTGTATCCAATCTTCATCAATTGGCGGTCCGGGCCATTTACCACGCTCGGAGATCACTATTTTCGTATCCGCAATGGTGAAAAATCAGCGTCAACAGCCAAATGGACGTCCCCCTTTTATATACTGAGCGATGTCACCAGAACCATTGGAAATATTCCAATAGCCTGGTACACCGAAGGGCGTCAATTATACGAAAATACAGTGCTCAATGATTATGATAAATTGCTCGAAAGCGATACCCAAAAAGCGATTGTTTCAATGACTGAAGATAACAAAGAAAGCATCAATGCGCTACGTCGTTCACAGTGGGTCATCACGTCACCGTTCAAAGTGATTTCTGCACCATTTTTATTTACATACGGGTCTCCTGCCTGGGATAATATGAAACGCCGTACTCACACCATGTTTGCCGCTCAGGATACGGATTTTAACGGCCCTCACCCGCCTCCCCTCGGGCAAATCAACCGCCCACACCCGCATCCTTCCGGTGAAGCGTTGATCTTTCTCAGGAGATTGAATCAATATATTGAAGCGAAAAGAAAAAACGATCCCAAATTGGAATTTACTCTCATGGGACACTCCATGGGCGGTATCATTATCAATCGAGCACTCCAGGATTTACCGGATATCAAAGTTGATAATATTGTTTATATGGCTTCGGCGGACAGTCTCCAGAATTTTTTGGATGCCACTCTACCTATGGTAAAGAAAGCAGATAGGTCACCGCAGATATTTAACCTCCATCTGCACCCTGAAAATGAAGACCGTGAAGTTTCAGCCAAAGGTTTTGCCCCTTCGGGGAGTCTGCTGGTGTGGATTGATCATACCTTTGGCCGCCCGGAATACGTCCTGCAAAGGACGTCCGGTCGTTGGGTAAACGTTCGACGTATTATAGATTTTATTCCAGATGAGTATCGTAACAGATACCATTTCAAGATATTTGGTAGAATAGGTACATGTAACGACGAACTTGACGAAGCGTCTTGCAAGGCTAAATGGGGTCCTCAGACTCATGGTGCTTTCGACGATTCCATATTCAATTTCTGGAAGAAAGAATATTGGGTGGGGAGCACGGTGAATTGACACGGCGCTTTCACTTAAAGCAGGTTAAAAGGCTAAACGAAAGTGCTTTTGGTATATTCAACAGGGTACACAACAGCGAGATACTAGTAGTAGAGAAAACTAAGTTAGGCTTTAATCATCTGGAAAGCCGATCGTTTTTCAAACAATACTCATCCGCATTCAAAGGTGACGGTATGTTTCAAAAGTTCAGCATTTTGGTGTCATTAGGGATTTTCCTATTCTTACCCGTCCTGCCGCTGCAGGCAGAGACAAACGAACCTTTTACTTTTATAGCCATCGGGGACACCCCCTATTCCGAAACCGAAGAAAAAAGATTATACGCAACCGTGATAGGTGCGGTACAAAAGGCTGCCCCACCCTTCCTGGCGGTATACGGAGACATCAAAAGCGGTGCGGAAACCTGCTCGGAGGAACTTCTTCTCAAACGCAAAGACCTGTTTTACAGCATGGCGCCGGGCCGGGTGTTCTATACCCCGGGGGACAATGAATGGACGGACTGCGACCGGCAATCCCTGAATCCTGCCGTTTCGGAACTAGGCCAGCTGTCCCTGATCCGGAAACATTTCTTCCGGGAAATCCCCGTAAAGAATCCGGAATCCTGGTCCTACGCCCGACAGGACAATTTCCCGGAGAATGCCCGCTGGCTGACAAACAATATCTTATTTGTCACCATCCACACCGTATCCACCAACAACGGCCGCATGGATATCCTGAAAGATGATATCGACCTGGCCCTGTCCATGGTTGAAGCACGGGATCAGGCCAATCGGGTCTGGCTGGAACAGGCCTTCGACTTTGGTAAACAACAAAAAGTCCGCGCCCTTGTGATCATCACCCAGGCCGACCCCACTGCAGCGGACGGCTCCGGCGAATGCACGGCTTACCGCCGCATGCACTGCGACGCCTTCGCCGACCTCCGGGATGATGTCATCCGCCTGTCCAAAGGCTTTTTCCCCAGCTACAAGGACACCCGTCTGCGACCCGTCCTCTTCCTGCACGGGGATACCGGCCCCTTCTGCTTTGACAAAACCTTCGGCGGGGATGCCGCCCCCAACCTGTGGCGCCTCAACGCCTGGGGCGACTTCACCGTCCCGGCCGATGCCACGGTGGTAACAGTCCAGCCGGAAAACAGGGAGGCACCCTTTACCGCCATCACACTTCTGGAGAGAAAGGTGCCGGGACAAAATTGTCGGCCTGAGTTTTAAAAAGGCTTACAACATCAAGACGAACAGCTATAGTGGGACACGCCGCCGACGTTAAAAAGCGCCTCAGGTTTTAAACGATAATATTTATCTTCTACCTCTTGTGATTGCTCATCATACGGAGAGCCAAGCACGTCCTGCAGCTCTCTGACCAATGTGTAGTCTCCCTGCATGGCCTGTTGGTAGGCGGGGACAATCAGCCACTCCCGCCATGCATATTTGGGGTTAACCCGTTTCATCTGTGCCGATATTTCAGACAAATTACCGCCTTTGCTAACGTGGTTGTTCCAGCTTTTCAGCCAGGATTGCCATTCCTCATCAAGTTGTTGCGAGGGCTGGAGATAGAAGCTCTTTTTCAAGCCTGACACATGCTCCGGCATATGGGATAACTCACGGAAGAAAATGGTGTAATCCACCTTTGATTTGGTCAGTAACTGCAGTAATCCCCGCACCAGCTCCGGGTGATAATCCGTCAGGCCGAGCTTGGCCGCCCACATCTTTTGAACTTCTTTTTGCATTGCCGCGGTAAAGCCTTGCCGTATGTAATCCAATTGTTCCAATTGATCCGAGGCGTCAGTATTTTTCTCCAGCAGGGGTCTCACGGCAGTCCAGAACATATGGTAATTGGCCTCTGCTGCAGTGGGCTGATTGAGGAAGGAAAAGTGTTCGCCACCGCCGGTCCATGGTTGAAAAACGGGGTCGAAAATTTCACAGAATCCAAATGGGCCGTAGTCGAGGGTAAACCCACCGGCAGCGCAGTTGTCACTGTTGAAATTACCCTGGCAGTACCCGATACGCTGCCAATTGGCCACCAATGACGTAAACCGCCGGCGGAAAAGCCTGGCCAACGCAACCACCTGATCCGCAAAACCAAGGTCTTGATCAATATCGTTCCGGTACTCCCGGCGGATTAAATGGGATACAATCATGCGTAGCTCTTCCAGAGCTTTTTCATGCGCATTCCCGCGAACCCGGCGGGCAAATAACTCCAATTGACCGACGCGCAAAAAAGAGGGGGCAACACGGGTTGAAATCGCCACAGGATTATTCACCATAATATCAGGATCAATGGAATGAGAGCCTTCGGCGTACCAGGGCCGGGCAACACGCTCCGATTTTGATATATACAGGGTTAAAGATCGTGTTGTGGGCACCCCCAGGGCGTGCATATACTCCTGCGCGAGAAACTCACGCACGCTGGAACGAAGCACGGCCCGGCCGTCGCCGCCACGGCAATAAGGCGTTGTACCGCCGCCCTTTAGCTGCATTTCCCAACGCTGTCCCCTGAATACCCCTTCAAACACAGACATGGCCCGGCCATCCCCATACCCGTTACCGGTACCAAATGGACATTGGTTGATATATTCGGTGCCGTAAATTGACAGGGCATAGCCGGTTGCCCAGCCAACCCTGCGCATCGGTTTGCGCGCCGCTGAGAGATCACCGGAAAATACCCGGCTGAATTCGGCATCATTTACCAGGGCATCGCTCAATCCGAGTTCTTTAAAAAAACTGCGGCTATGGGTTATATATTCCGGTCTTGGGAGCGGCGTCGGCGTCACCGGTACGAAATGACCGGAATAAACCTGACGGGCACGGTGATCATCCCCGTCTCCTTTGGCATCAGGATCGGCATTCAAGGTATCCATGAATGAATAATCAGCGGATTGGACAAACTCATGGAAAGTAGATATGCGCTGCGGAGCAGATGGTTTGGACAATGACATTGGCAAATACCTCGCTATGGAGAGCGCGCATCGGGCGCTATTAAACAAAATCACAGCATGCCCCCTACTCTTTCTGAATGTTGCACGGAATAAAAGAGGCAAGAGCCGCCTAACTTTTAATGGCAAGATAATCATTCTTACCATCGGCTCAACCCTTCTATATCGATGACTTGACGGGCTGATTATCATTCTTATTGCTTTACGTATGAGAGTTCAGCAAGTTGCGGTGATTTATGAAATGGGCTTGCAGTACACTGAAAAGAGAAGCGGGGGAAGTGTGATGGCGTTGAATAGAAAGAGTATTTTTCTGATAACCGTGTCTATGCTTTTCGGGCTTGCCGGGTGTACCGACAAAGACTGGCGAACGGCAAGCCGCGATTCGGCCAACATCCTTCCGGCCCCGCATACGTCCCAGGAGGCCGTGCTATCCGTTTTGGGCGCAAATGCATGGAGTTGGCGCGGATGGTTTGCCATACACACCTGGATCGCTGCCAAAAAAACCGGTGAAAGCAGGTATACGGTTTATGACGTTGTGGGATGGCGGGGATACTATGGCAAATCGGTATTGGGCATCCATGAAGATATTCCGGACAGATACTGGTACGGCAGCAAACCCGAGTTGATCCTGTTGAAAAAAGGAGAAGGGGTGGATGATTTAATAGACAAGGTGGACAAGGCCGCAAAGGCCTATCCATGGAAAACCACCTATAAAGCCTTTCCCGGCCCCAACAGCAACACATTTACCGCCTGGGTGGGGTTAAACGTGCCTGAGCTCGAAATGGACCTGCCATTCTCGGCTATCGGCAGCGGGTATGCAGACAAAAAACCCTGATTTTTGTCTTCTGATACCAGCCATTAGTCAGTCAACTGACATCTCCGAGCCCATCATTTTCTCAGTTATAAAGTAAAGTACGGATAATTCAATTGTTGCTGCGATGCTGAAATAGCCTGCGATTTCCAGTGCCAGTATCATGGGATCAACTCCTTTTTGATTCTCTTACCACTTTTGATTCTTTTACCACTACACCATTAGGGTTTCATTTCTCTTGCGTTTTAAGATTTACAAGAAGGGTGCCAGAGGGATGAGATTCCATTCAACGTCCCTAACAGCAAGGGGTTCAGCGAACGCCCCGTTTCACAGGCCATTCAGATGTTGCAGAAAGCGTTTGATTCTCGGCAAAACTTTTCCAAAAATGTAAGTTTTTATAGGATGGATCCGGCGGAACATATCTGCCACGACAGGATCAATGGCCGTTCAGACACCTGTGGAGGAAACCTATGCCTGCTACTGCGGTTCAGGCCGATTGCAGACAGATTTGTAATTTGTCCTGGTCACGGGGGGATTTGTCGATTGATTTTTTAATAAGGAATACAAAATCAAAGCTTGAAAGGATCGAGCATGAAATGATTATACGGTGACGCGAATACTTTCATATAAAAACTCTGGGGCAAAGTCGGCTCCGTTGGGCCATACAATTGTGTGGATATCACGGTTTACGGAAAATTGTTTAAAATAGGAGAGTTCCTTCAGAGGCTCGAAAACGTCCCCTGTTAATTCCGGTTCAAAATCAATCTCGCCTTCGGAACCATCGGCAAACCGTATAAAAAGTTTATATCCGTCGATATATTTAGCGTCTGTTATTCTTGGTGTCATACATTACTCCAGAATTCTGATCACCTGGTATCTTGGATATTGGAACGGTTTCTGTATGTATTAAATTTTCAGAAGTTTTTTTCTTTTCTATTGACACCCAGAAACAACCACTTGTACAATTGTACCCATGAAAACCATAGCAGACACAAATACCTTTTTAGCGGTTACTCTTTTTGAACCTGAGAGGGATGAAATAATCAGGTTGACTCAGGAGGCAGATTTAATAGCACCGGATATTTTGCCGTTTGAAATTGGCAATGCTCTAAGTGCGATGCTCAAGAGGGGTCGTTTGGGCCCGGGAGATATCCTTGCTGCCTGGGATGCTATACAGCAGATACCGGTAGATCTGCGCAGTGTTGATGTAAGAGAGGCATTAAAAATCGCCATGAAATTCAACATTTATGCCTATGATGCATATTTTTT
>JAKSBB010000956.1 GCA_022361315.1 Desulfobacterales bacterium | reverse complement strand
TGGAGTTGGTGTCGAAGTTGGTGTCGGCGATCGGGTCGGTCTGGATATCCCCCACGCTCAGGTATTGCGTGATGTCGACGTCTGCGACGACAACGCTCTGATAGACGATGTCGTTTCCGTCGTCGGCCTCGACCGTCATCTCCACGGTGACATCGCCCCCGGCAAACGGGTTGGAGTGCGGCCAGGTGGCCTGGTCGGTGATGTTGCCGATGTCCGTGTGACCGGTGATGGGGCTCTCGCCATGCGAGCCCTCTTCGATGTAGATCAGCAGCTTCTGCTTGGGATCGAGCGTGTCCTGGGCGAACAGGCCGCCCGAGCCGCCGAGCGGTTCTTCGTCAGAGCCGATACGGAGCTTGACGTACTGGATGTCGATGCTGTGGTTGAAGGGGTTGACGATCTCGATGGCAAAGCCGCTGCCCTGCCAATTCCACT
The DNA here is from genome assembly GCA_022361315.1 of Desulfobacterales bacterium. The sequence continues at coordinate 585 of JAKSBB010000956.1, read as the reverse complement.
CGACGTCCCAGATGCCGTCGGTTTCCGGGTCGGCAGCGGAGGCGTTGTCGACCAGGAAGCTGTGCTGCACGAAGGCCTCGGCGACGAAGGGCAACGGCTCGAGGCCGTAGTGGTTATTGCCGGTGATGGTGGTGGCCAGGTGAGACAGGCGGCTGTCGGTGTCGATGTAGTCCTTGATGTTGACCGCGAGCTGTGTGGCGAAGGCCTCCTGGGCCTCGAGCGGGTCGGGCAGGAGCACGTCGAAGTCGGCGGGGAGGACGGGGTCGCCCGCGCCGTGGTCGCGGTAGACCGCCACGATGCGGTCGCGGATCTCCGCGGGTGTGAGGGCGGGGTTGTTCAGGTCGAGCTTGTGGGACAGGCCGGCGCCGTAGTCGGCGGTGTGGATCCCGGTGGCGCTGACGGTGGTGAGCATGTGACGCGGCTCGAAGATGGGCACGTTCGTATCGAGCGCGTTGTCCACGGCCAGCTCGGTGTCGTTGATCGCGAAGTAGCGCGCGATCTGGTTGCGATCGTTGGGTGCGCCGATGTCGATCTGATCGATCTGGTCGAATCGGTACTCTTTCGCGATCGTGCTGGGTGGGCCGG
>JAKSBB010001226.1 GCA_022361315.1 Desulfobacterales bacterium | reverse complement strand
GGTCCGTGGGGCCTGGGACAGGACGGTGTCCCGGTCTCCCATCGCGGCGACGCTCACAAAGGCGGTTGATCTTCAATTAAAACTGGCGTTGGTGTTGACAATGGGTTTAGAACAGGCGTTTTTGACGACACAGGTGGGCTCATGGCCCCGTTCCAGAAATATGCTGAAGGCATTGCGTGGATATCAGAAGGGGTCTGTGAATAAGCAGGCGTATCTTGCCATGGCGGAGGATGAAATCCGCAGGACAGTGGCACTGCAGGAAAAAGCCGGGCTGGATATCCTTGTGGACGGGGAGCATCGCAGGGAAAGCTTCTATGCCTTCATCACGGATAAGGTGGCGGGTACACAGCTCATGTCACTTGCCGATATGCTGGACTATGTCGAGGATAAGGCCGAGTTTGAGGAGATGCTGCGTACCATGGATATGCCGGCATCTGCCGTAAAGAACCCCACCTGCACGGGCAAATTGTCCCGACGGGAGCCGCTGGCCCTTGATGACCTGAAATTTTTGAAGCAGCTGACGGATAAACCCGTCAAAATCACCCTTCCCGGACCCTATCTGCTGACCCGTTCCATGTGGGTAACGGCACTGACCCGCAAAGCCTATTGGAATCACAAGCGGATGGCCAATGATATCGTAAAGATCCTCCGGGAAGAGCTCATAGACCTGCGGGACAACGGATGTGATTTTGTCCAGTTCGACGAACCGGTCCTGACCGAGATTATCATGTCCGAGGAGTGTGAACGGCGAACCTTCATGTGAGCGACCCTTGCCACCCGCCGTGATGCGGGTAAGGAGTTGAAGTTTGCCGCGGATCTGATCAACAGAATCGTGAAAGGCATCGACGGCATACGAGTCGGTGTCCATATCTGCAGGGGCAACTGGAGCAAGCAGGAAGAGGTCTTATTAACCGGAGACTATGCGAAACTGCTGCCAGCCCTTGAACGGATGAAAATCGATCAGTTTGTGCTTGAATATGCAACCCCAAGGGCAGGGGATATTGAGGTGGTCGGGCGGACCCTCTCTGACCGGGAGTTGGGACTCGGTGTTGTCAATCCCAGAACGGACGATGTGGAGTCCCTGGATTACATCGTTCGGAAAGCTGAGAAAGCATTGGCTTTTTACAAGCCGGAACAATTGTTTCTCAATACCGATTGCGGATTTGGCTGTTTTGCCAGTCGGTCCGTAAATGTTGAAAAAGTCGCCTATAAAAAATTATGCGCCATTGTGGAAGCGTCCCGGGTGCTGAGGGAAAAACACGGGTAAACAAAGGGGACAGAGAATAAATTTTTGCACATTCTCTCGAAAAGATGTAAGTTTAGAAGAAAATACTGCCCCTATATTTCAATCCGGCAGAGTCTCAGTCAAAAAATTTATTCTAAAAGGCGTTGGCGAAAATGATTTTTGGTTTCAATATTGAGAAACACCCGCCGTCAAAAACGAGAATCCTCGTGTTGCTTTTAACGGGGCTGGTGGTCAAATGGCTCGCGCATATATCGCTTCTCGGGGGAGTCGCCGGCGCTCTGTACAAAGTATATGTGGACTTCTGGTTGACAAATAATAGATCGAATCTGGATATGGAACTGGTTGTTCTAAAACTGGCAGGGGCTGTGGCCCTGGTTTTAGGTGCTGCAGTCATTCTATACCTGATGGCTCGCACCTTACTCATCAGGCCTTTAAACCGGTATCTCCACATTTATCTGCCTATGTTTCGGGAAGATTATGTTGATCTGTTAGAGATCGCCGATAAAGAGGAAATCAAAGCCTACATTGATGAGGTGGCCCGGCTGAATCCGAAACGGAAGATCACCCGGGGAGAGTTTGATATGCTGCAAAACTTTTATGATGATCGTCAAATCGCTGATGCCTGTGAACAAATCTATTCGGGAGATGTCTGATTCCCCGCCAAAAAAGAGGAACGCAAGCGGGTCAGTCCATTAAAATCTTAGCATCAGATAAACATGTGAGTATGCCATATCACCAGCCACTGCAATGAGCATCAATCCCATGATAATATTCATTGCTTTCAGATAGGTGTTCCCTTTGAAATACCGTGAGACATAGGCACCAAACGCCGCATAGATAAAAGGGGCACCAAAACCGAGGGCACCGAGACAGATGGACCACACAGCGATCCAACCCCCGTCTATGCCTGCGGCAGGGAACTGGACAGCTGTTACGGGCAGAACAACCAGCATAGACTTGGGGTTTAACAGCTGCATCAATAAGCCATCCTTGTAGGTAAGCACCACAACGGTTTTGTTCCTGTTTACATCTCCGACTTTACTGGACAGTATTTTATACGCCAGGTACAGAATAAAGCAGACACCCGCAACGGCAATAAGCGGTAATATCGTTTCATTTACTATCAGGCTTCCGGTATATCCAATCAACAAAAACCAGAATCCCAAAGCACTCGCTACCCCGATGCAGAATGGGATGTGTGCAAACAATTGTTTTTGTGCCCCGCTGTTCAGGCTGAGTATGTTCACGGGGCCGGGGGTATACATGACACCAACGGCAAAAAGAAGAATTCCTAGCATGGGATTGACCTTATTCCTGTATCTGATTCTGGTATTGTGTAGGGG
>JAKSBB010000540.1 GCA_022361315.1 Desulfobacterales bacterium | reverse complement strand
GGCCTTGTCGGTCGGGTCCAGCCAGCCATCCTGCAACTGGATCGCCAACGCAATCGCGAGCGCTCGAGACAGCACGCCGTCTTCGGGGTTCGCCAGCCACCGTTGCAATGCCGCCCGCGCGGTCGTAACACCGTCGCGCAGGCGTTCGAGTGTGACGCGATCACCCGACGCATCGCCATCGAGGCGCAACAACAACCGCGCCCAGCCGGGCGAGGCGGCATCGACCACGCGATCCATAAGATGAACGCTTGCCCGGTCTTCGGGCGGTGGTTCGGACGGGGTTGTTTCGCCTGCGTACAACGTCGCCGTGATAAGCCACACACACAGCCACGCCACAGTCATAAACGCAGGCACGCGATAAGTGCCCAGGCAGACCATGTACTCTCCCTCTCTCCCAGCCCTCTTCCAATGCGCAGTATGGGCGGGGATATGTCTCTCTCTGGCGATATTCTACAACATGGTCCTATCGGACCAAGCTAAAAAACCATTATCCAAAGGGATTTACAGCGTCAAAACGCTATCGCGGCCGATTTAGTCCGTCGCGACGCGCCGCAGTGTCAAGATGGTAAAACCGTAAGCGTGGCGGGCATCGGCCGAGTGCTGGACCGACGCGATCGTCTCCCATTGCGACGCGTCGTACGAAGGAAACGTCGTGTCGCCTTCCACCTCCGCGTCGACCCGCGTGATGTACATCGTGTCGACGATATCCGCTTCCAGCGCGAGCCGATAGATATCACCGCCGCCGATGATGAACGGCTCGTCGTCATCAACCACTAACGCCATCGCCTCGTCCAGGGTTTGCACGACGTCCGCGCCGTTTGTGGTGTAATCGGTCTTGCGTGTGATCACGATGTTCCGCCGACCCGGCAGCGCCCGGCAGCGCATCGCCTCCCAGTTGCCCCGCCCCATGATGATCGCGTGGCCGGTGGTGAGACGCTTGAAGCGCTTGAGATCCTCCGAGAGGTGCCACGGCAGGTCGTTGTCGCGCCCGATGACGTCGTTCTCTGATACCGCGACGATACACGAGAGGATCATACCGCTACCGGCGCCTTGATGTGGGGAT
>JAKSBB010000041.1 GCA_022361315.1 Desulfobacterales bacterium | reverse complement strand
CTGTGCATCTCAATTACTTTGGGGCTTGCCGCCACCCTGCTGGCAACCAAGACCTATATGGCCTCGACCCTAATCCTGGTTCAGCAGCAAAGTGTGCCCACCGAATATGTCCGGTCTGTGGTGACCTCTTCCATTAACCAGCGGATCAACACAATATCCCAGCAGATCCTCAGCCGTTCGAATCTGGAGAAGATCATAGATCAGTTCGGCCTCTATGAAAATCAACCATCCATGTATCTTGAGGACAAGATTGCAGGGATGCGCCGCAGGATCAACGTCAGGATCGAGCGGGCAAGACATGGTGCCGAGGCCTTTTCCATCAGTTTCAAGGGGGGAGACCCCAGGAAGGTCATGCGAATAGCCAACACCCTGGCCAGTTTCTTCATGGATGAAAACCTCAAGGTCAGGGAAGCTCAGGCCATCGGCACCAGTGAGTTTCTGGATTCCGAGCTTGAAAAAACCCGACGCAGGCTTGAGGAACGGGAACGGAGACTTTCTGATTACAGAAGTAAATACCTGGGTGGACTGCCGGATGAACTGGAAACCAACCTGAGAACTTTGGACCGGCTTCAGGAGCAACTGGCGGCAAAAAATGAGGAACTTCGTGAGACCAAATCCGGTCTGCACCTGGTGGATTCAAAAATAGCCGATGCCCGGCAGGAGGCTGCAGCCGTGCTGGAAGCAACGGGAAACACCGAAACTACGGTGGTTGACGGGGCAATATCAGATACCCGGGAAAAACTGAGACAGGCGGAATTGGCCTACGAGGATCTTTTGGCCTCGTATACGGAAAAACACCCGGATGTCATACGGGCCAGGAAGTCCATTGAAAAACTGGAAAAAAGTCTGGCCGAAGAAAAGGGGGCCGGGTCTCTTTTGTCAGATGCAACTTCAGCTACATCTGATTCTCAACTGCTTACCAACAGCACGATCAGGGCGCTTACCCTTTCCCGGAGACAATTGGTGGAGGATTTGGCAAAATTAAAGGACGATATAAACGTCCTTGAGGAAAAAATGTCGGTCTATCAGAACCGGGTTGAAGAGACACCTAAACGGGAACTGGAACTCCAGTCTTTGAAGCGGGATTATAATAATATCAGGGATATTTTCAATTCTCTTCTGGATAGAAAGCTGGAGGCCGAATTATCCGTAAACATGGAAAAGAAGCAAAAAGGAGAACAGTTCAGAATTCTTGACCATGCCAGAATGCCTGAGAAGCCCATATCTCCGAATGTTAAAAAGTTTTTTCTGCTTTCCCTGATCGCGGGGCTGGGACTGGGGGGGGGCATCATTTTTCTGCTTGAGTTTTTTGATACCACCCTGCGGCGGGATGAACAGATTGAAGAGGACCTTGAGTTAACCATACTGGCGAGTATTCCCAAACTTAAAGGCTCAGGCGATAAAAAACGATCCAAAATAGAAGCACTGGCCTTTCTGGCTGCATTTTGCTACGTGGCCGGGGTGACAGGTTTTTTTATGATTCTCAATGTCAAGGGGCTTGACAGGACGTATAATTTCATAAAGATGTACGTTGATTTTTGATTAGGAGCGGAAGGGTAAATGGGGAAAATATTTGATGCCATGGAAAAATCAGGTGTACCGGACATTCCGGAAACCCCTTCGGTGCCGCCCGCATCCGATACATCTGCATCTGTGCCTGTTGAGGATACGCCTGCAGCGTCACCTGACATTCAGACCTCAAAGAGGGTAGAGATACCTGAACCCACACCCTTTGAACCTGCACCCACCACCCAGCCGTCAGATCCTTTCCTGGATTTTGTACGGAGAGTACCTGCGGTGGATGCACAAATGCCGGAGCCGGCAAGGGATATTGGGGGGACGGATGCGCTTCATCCATCCATCGTAACGGCCCTGAATCCGCAATCGGTGGAGGCCGAGCAGTTCCGGCTCTTGAAAAACAATATTCTTTTTCCGGAAAAGGGCTTTCCACCCCGCAGCATAATGATTACCAGCCCCTCTCCGGATGAGGGAAAATCATTTGTATCTGCAAATCTTGCCGTCAGCATCGCCCAGAGTATTGACGAATACGTGCTCCTCATTGATTGTGATCTCCGGGGACCGTCTGTGCACAAGCTCTTCGGGGTTGAAAATACCAAAGGCCTCAGCGACCACCTGTCCTCTGATCTCCCTTTAAATGCCCTGCTAAAAAAGACCTTTATTGATAAGCTGACCCTGCTCCCCGGAGGGGCCATACCGCCCAACCCGTCTGAACTGCTGTCGTCCGAGCAGATGCGGACCTTGCTCAGCGAAGTGAAATCCCGATACAGTGACCGGTACGTCATCATTGATACACCACCGCCTTATATTACATCGGAAACCAACGCTATCGCCCGGGTTGTGGACGGCATTATCATTGTGGTACGCCAGGGGAAAACCCGGAAAAAAGAAGTACAGGATATTATAGATATTTACGGCAGAGACAAGATTCTCGGGGTCATCAAAAATTTTGCCACCACAACGCCGGTAATGGGATATAAATATCAAAAATACGGTTATGGAAGGAGATAGCGATCCGGCCCTGATATGGTAAGACTGCTGAAACAATACTTTCCGATCCGGAACATCTTGTTTTTCATTATCGAAGGGATCATCATCTTCGGATCGGTGTTGCTGTCCACGGTAATTCTCACCTTTTCCCATTCCTACCTTTTCGATGTGTTGCTGGTGTTGCGCATTGCACTGGTATCTGTGGTGCTTCAGATCTGTTTATACTATAACGACCTGTACGATTTCAGTATCGCCTCTTCCTATACGGAAACCGGTATCCGCCTGTTTCAGGCCCTGGGAATTACCTCCATTGCCCTTGCCCTGGTCTATTTTTTCTTTCCCCTGGCGATTCTGGACCAATCTATTTTTATCCTGAGTCTGGTTTTTCTGGTTCT
>JAKSBB010000712.1 GCA_022361315.1 Desulfobacterales bacterium | reverse complement strand
GCCCTGGTGGTCCGGCCCATTGCCGGTTTCATTGCGGAACAGGGCAAGGTCTCGGGGGATGTCCCCCTCACCCCCATTCAATCCGCCTTCTTTGGCTGGCCACTTCAACATCCCCAACATTTTAACCAGGCATTCCTGCTCCGCGTCCCGTCCGGGATCAGACCGGATGTCCTGAGGGAGACACTGAAAATCCTCACGGCCCATCACGATGCCCTGAACCTGCGGTATGCGGTGGACCCTGAAACTTCAGAATGGAAACAGGCCCACACCCCGGACGATGATGAGCCCCCCTTCTTTTTTGAGGATCTGCGGAACTCCGGTGATCCAGACAATCGCGTTGGTTCAAAGCACAGGCATCAGACCCTGGAGAAACGCCTTAATTTCTGGCAGGCAAGCCTCAACCTGGAAAAAGGCCCCCTGCAGCGGATGGTCCTGTTCCGCCTGGATGAGGAATATGGACCGGATCAGTCAGATGGATCAGATGGGAATTACCGTTTATTCTGGTGCATCCACCACCTGGTTGTGGACGGGGTGTCCTGGCGGATTCTCCTGGAGGATCTGCAACGGATTTACAAACGGATTGACCAGGGCAAAAATGATGACATCTCCGAAGACCGCTTACTTCCCCCTAAAACCACTTCCTATAAAGCCTGGGCCCAAAGGTTACAGGCATGGCAAGACGAAGACAGCTTTACAAAAGATGCGGTATTCTGGCATCACCTGAAACAGATGCCCTCACTGCCGGTGGATTTTCCCGAGGGGAGCAACCGGCTGGCCCACATGCGGGACCTGAAAGTCCAATTGCCGGAAACCTGGACCCATCGTCTTCTCAAAGAAACACCGGCGGCCTTCGGCACCCGGATCAGTGACCTGCTGCTTACGTCCCTGCTGCGGGTGCTGGAGAACTGGACGGGACGGACGCAGCACCTGATCGACCTGGAAAGCCACGGCCGCACAGATATGTTCCTGGAGATTGATGTCTCCCGCACCGTGGGCTGGTTCACCTCCCTGTACACCATGATGCTGGCGCTGCCGGCAGCCGGCACAGCCGCCTCCCCGGGGGAGGCTTTAAAGTCCGTGAAAGAACAACTGCGTACCCTGCCCAATGAAGGGATAGGATATGGGGTATTGCGTCATATTGCCGGAGAGACCCTGCCCCGGGGGCAGATCCTCTTTAATTACCTGGGCCAATTCGACCGGATTCCCGGTGAGAACGGGTGGGCTTTCGCAACGGAAAGCACGGGGGATGAGGTAAATCTGAACGGCGGAGAAAGGGAACACCTTATTGCCGTCAACGCTATCACAATCAACGGATGCCTGAACCTGACCTGGAGCTACAGCAAATCTCAATACAGGCAAGAGACCATCGAAAAACTGGCCAACGGGTTCCTGAACCAATTAAAACAACTCATCCGCCATTGCAGCAGCCATTTCGGCCGCACCCCGTCTGACTTCCCCCTGGCCGCACTGGATCAGGAACAGATTGATCGTCTGACCGGAAGTTACGGAAACAATATCGAAACGATATATCCCCTCTCGCCCATGCAGCAGGGAATGATGTTCCATGCCCTATACGATGATGAAGGGGACGCATATATTACGCAGATGAACCAGGTTTTAGAGGGGCATGTGGACCCGGACGCGTTCCGCAGATCATGGGAAATTCTCTTGACGCGTCACCCGGCATTGCGCACCGCCTTCCTCTCCGATGAAGACGCTCCCCTCCAACTGGTGTACAAGAAGGCAGATCTTCCCTGGCAGTTTCTGGACTGGACCGGTTTGGCCGGGAGTGAAAAGCACAGGAAGTTAGACGCGCTGTTAAAGGCAGAGCGCCAAAGGGGCTTTGACCTGGCCCGGGCCCCCCTGATGCGGATGCAGCTCATTCGCGAGGGGGAAACCCGGTTCCGCTTTGTCTGGCATCATCACCACCTGATCACCGATGGTTGGTGTTTATCTATACTTTTCAGTGAATTGAGAGCGATATACCGGAATCCGTCTGCCGATCTGCCCCTGCCCTATCCCTACCAGTCCTATATTGCCTGGTTGAAACAACAGGATCAACAGGCGGCACGTGGTTACTGGCAGACACAGCTCAAAGGCGTCACATCGCCAACACGCCTGCCCCAACTCCGCACAGGTACGCCCCATCAGTCAGGGTATCAGGAAACCTGGCTGTCACTGGAACAAGACCTAGGCCTTCGGATCGATCGATTCTGCCGCAGAAATCACCTGACCCGCAACACCCTTTTCCAGGGGGCCTGGGCCCTGCTGCTCAGCCGTTACAGCCGGGAAGAGACCGTGATTTTCGGGGTAACAACATCGGGAAGACAGGCGCCGGTGGCCGGTATTGAAAAGATGGTCGGCCTGTTTATCAATACCGTGCCGCTACGGGTCTGCACCGGCACCTCCGGTACATCCGGTACATCTGGCCTGATCTCCTTTCTGAAGGCCATCCAGCACCGGCAACAGAAAAACGATACCCATGCCCATGTCTCCCTGGCGGATATCCAGGGATGGAGTGATATTCCCAAGGGCACGGCCCTGTTTGATACCCTCCTGGTTTTTGAAAATTATCCGGTTGACGACACCGGTAAGCATGAGGACACCTTTACCTTTGCGGACGAGGGGGGCATCACCGTCCACACCAATTACCCCATATCACTGGCCGTCATTCCCGAAGACCAGATCCGTCTGAAACTGACCTTTGACAGGGGTAAACTGGACACCGAAGATATGGAACAGATGCTGGTTCATCTCAAACATCTCCTTTCGGAAATGATAGAAAACCCCGAAGCTCAGATACACAAAATCTCCCTGCTGTCCGAACCGGAACACCGTCAACTGGTTGCCTTAGGTACATCAGATGACACATCAGATAAAATCCCGGATGAATCGCCTGTGGATAACCGGACCATCACCGATCTGTTCCATGACCAGGTGGAAAAAACCCCCGATCTGGCAGCCCTTAGCTTCCACGGCACCGGGCAGCCCGCCCAAACGCTGAGCTACCGGCAACTGAATGCAAAAGCCAATCAGCTGTCACATCACCTGATCCGGATGGGCGTGGGACCGGAAACCCTGGCGGGTATTTGCGTGAACCGTTCTCCGGAAATGGTGATCGCCATGCTGGCGGTGCTGAAAGCCGGGGGGGCCTATATCCCCCTTGATCCGGATTACCCGGAATCACGCCTGCAGTTTATCATGGCGGATTCCGGTGTATCCGTATTGATCACCCAGAACCATATGCCGGAGCGGTTAACGCTTTCCTCGCTCAACCAATCCGACACCTCTTTTCAAACCATATGCCTGGACAGAGACCGGGAGCGCATCGCCGCCTGCACCACAGAAAATCCTGAACAGCGGATCGACTCCGGTAACCTGGCCTATATGATTTACACCTCCGGGTCAACCGGACAGCCAAAAGGGTCGCTCATTAGCCACCGGGGCGTTGTCAACTACCTGGGTTATATCGGCGACCGGTACGGCCTTGGGCCGGGGGACACGGCCCTGCAATTGACACCCATGTCTTTCGACCCCTCCGTGCGGGACATTCTGGGGCCACTGACCCGGGGTGCCCGGGTGCTGCTGGTAAGCGGGGATTCGGTGGCGCAGCCCGACGTGCTGCTCTCCCTCATGAACACCTGCAGGGTCACCATCATCCTGAGTATCGTTCCCGCATTGCTCCAGGCCATAGTAGAAACCGGTATGGCGAAAACCGATAGGGTTGAAACTGATGTGGCAGAAGGGAACTACGATTCGCTTCGCGCCATCCTGACCTGCGGGGAAGCGCTGCCCCTTGAACTTGCCCGGGACGCTGTGACCCTGTTCGGCAGTCAGGTACAGGTGGTGAATCAGTACGGCCCCACGGAATGTACCATGTCAACCACCTACCACCCCGTGGATACCACCTCACCGGAACGTATTGCAGATGGGCAGGCCGCAGGTGGGATCGCCCTCATCGGCGCTCCGATCCCCAACACCCGGGTCTATGTGCTGGATGAGATGCTGAATCCCGTACCCGTGGGGGTGCCCGGAGAACTCCACATCGGCGGGACAGGCGTGGGACGAGGCTATTGTAACCGCCCCGGCCTCACCGCTGAAAAATTCATTCCCCACCCCTATGGAGAAAAAGGGGAACGGCTGTATAAAACCGGAGACCTGGTCCGGTGGGTGCACAGCGAGACAGGTGACCGGAGTCAGCTTGAATTCATCGGCCGCCTGGATCACCAGGTCAAGCTCAGGGGCATGCGAATAGAGCCGGAGGAGATTGAATCCGTGCTGCGGCGGCATGAAGGGGTAACCCATGCAGCCGCAGTGCTCCGGGGAAAAGACATGGAGGCACGATTGGTCGCCTATGTCACCCTGAACCGAAAAGTTGAAAACGTGGAAACCGTCCTCCATACCTGGATGCACGACCGCCTCCCGGCCCATATGCTGCCCTCCGACACCATTGTTCTGGACCGTATGCCGCTGACCCCCAATGGGAAAATCGACAGGAATAATCTCCCGGCACCGAAACCCCGGAAGCAGAATCAGCCGGAATACCCCGGGCAGGAAACACCGCTGACGGAAACAGAACGTCTGCTGATCGCCCTCTGGTCCCGGGTCCTCAACACAAAAATCAATGACAAGACCGCCGACTTTTTCCAGGCCGGCGGCCATTCCCTGCTGGCCACCCGGCTGGTATCCCGGATCCGCCGGTGTTTCTCCGTGGAAATGCCCATCCGCACCATCTTCCGGCGGCCGACCATTGAAGGTCAGGCCCGGTGGATCAATCAGGCCCTCAGAACAGGCAAACCGGAGACCATGTCCCTGCTCCCCCCCATTTCTGCCATGGATGAAGAAAAATCGCCGGTTCTCTCCTTTGCCCAGGAGCGATTGTGGTTTCTCACACAACTGGAACAACAGGGGAATAATTATAATATTCCGGCCATGCTGTCCCTGGAAGGCAAGGTCAACCACCGGGCAATGCAGGAGACCATGGCCGCCATCGTCCGGCGGCATATCAGTCTCAGGATGCGCTTTCCCACCGTGGACGGGAACGCAACGGTCCGGATTCTTGCCCCCTATGATCCGCTGACGGTTACGGATCTCGGTGATCTATCCCCGGAGGAACAGCGGAGGCAAACGGAAGCCCTCGTGAATACCCATTTCCATCACAAATTTGATCTGGAAACCGGCCCCCTGTTCTCCCTTCATCTCATCCGGCTGAGCAAGAGGCGGCACCTGCTTCTGCTCAACATGCACCACAT
>JAKSBB010000373.1 GCA_022361315.1 Desulfobacterales bacterium | reverse complement strand
GTACTGATACCGGCGATGGTGGCAAAGGCGGTGACCAGGTTGGTGATCTTGCTCCAAACGCTGGATTCGGTTTTGTCTCCCAAAAGGCCGTAAAGGGAGGTGGCAATGGTCATGGGCTGATCATGACGGAAAGAGAAGTACGCAATGCCGAGACCGCCGACGGCATAGAGGGACCAGGGGTGGAAGCCCCAGTGCAGGTAAGAGATCTGCAGGGCAACGGGTACCGCTTCTGCGGAACCGGGTTCTGCACCGTAAGGGGTCTGCATATAATGGTAGAGGGGTTCGGCAATACCCCAGAAAATGAACCCCAGACCGATACCGGCGGAGAACAGCATGGCCAGCCAGGCCATGGTTGAGAACTCAGGTTCGTCCGTATCTTTGCCCAGTTTCATGTTGGCAAAGGGACCCAGGGCCGCCCATGCGCTGAAGATCATGCAGGCTGCGGTAAACAACATGTAGTACCAGGTGAAGTTCGTTGTAATGAATCCCTGCATGGCACCCAGGGCGGAGGCCAGCTTTTCAGGCGATGCCACGCCGAAGCCCACCACAAGGCCGAAAATCACCAGTGTGATCCAGAATAACTGGTGGTCTGTTTTTCCCAGGAACCCTTCCAAAAGGCCTTTGGGGCCTGCAGTCGGTGCTTTGTCACTAACTTCAATCATTTCTCTCTCCCTCTTTTGGTTTAATGGTTGATCTTTTTATTCACATAGGCGTTGAGATCTTTTTCGACGGCCGGATCCATATCCGGTTTTTCATAGGTCTCAAGCCGTTTATTTACGGTGTCGGCGGCCCGGGCGGTGATGTCGCCGTTCCGGTTTGCCTCCCAGTCTTCAAAGGTGCTTCTGCGGGACAGTTGGGAGGGGAAAAAGGCGGTACGGCATTTCATGGCGGTTTCAGGCTGCATCATGTAGGAGCCCGCCACCCCCACCCGTTCGATGAGGTCTGTGTTGATCGCTTCATCTGTGATTTCAAGCGGGGTGACCGCCTTTTTGATCATCCCGCAGACCTCTTCATCAATGATGAATTTTTCAAGGCTGACTGCGGCGTAAGCGCCTAATATGCCGCAGGACTGGTGGATGAAATGAGCACCGGAAAGTACCGGGGTTGCCATGAGCAGGGCGGATTCAATACCGGACTGGGCATTGATGGAATAGGAATCCGTCAGGTTGCCACCGTAGCGGCAGGGCAGGCCGTAGTAGGCCGCCATCTGGGTGGCAATACCCACCAGCTGAAGGGATTCGGGACCACCGAGGCTGACACCGCCGGTGCGCATATCTGAGGCACAGGAGGTGCCCCCGCAGACACAGGGAACACCGGGATTGATGAGCTGGGCCAGGGTAATGCCGGCCAGGCTTTCGGCCATCTCAAGGGCGGCGGTGCCGGGAATGTCGATGGGACCGGTGATGCCGGCCAGTACCATGGAGGAGATCAGCAGGGCCTGGCCATTTCTGGCAAATTCCATCAGCCCCTGAAGGGTGTCATCCGCATAGGAAAGCGGGGACAGGGGATTCACCGATACAATACATACCGGGTGGTCAAGTTCTGCCGCGGGCCGGCCCCAGACAATTTCCGCCATATCTGCGATTTCCTGGCCGTTCTCCCGGGAACAGGGATTGGAAACCAGGGGCATGTCCGTGAGGGTGATGGCTGCTTCCAGCATTTTGGTGGCCGCATCTTTGGGGGCAAATTCCGCCGGAACGGCCATGGAACCGGCTGCCAGATCCAGATAGGCTGAGGTCTGAACCAGTTTACACAGGTTCTCCTGATCGGTGAGGGATCCGTTGCGGCGGGTGCCGTCGCTGTCAATGACAAACGGGGCCGCCCATGCCGGTCCGAAGGCGAAGTGCTCTCCCCCGATTCTGATATTTTTGTCCGGGTTCCTTGCCTGGATGGTAAATTCCCGGGGAACGGTTTCCAGGGCCTTTCGTACCTGGGCTTCCTCGAAGAATACGATCTCGCCCTCTGTTTTGAATCCGTGCTGTTTGAATATATCAACAGCTTCGGGTTCTTTAAAGGCCACACCCACGCGGCTCAGGATGCGCATGGCCGCACTATGGATGATCTCTATCTGCTCCGGATTAAGGGGCTGTAAGCGGTTCTGCATGGGACACCTTTCTATTGAGGGGCCGTACATCCGCAGCAACAAGGCTTTTGGGTATTTGGGCTGTCGGATGCACGGGCCTTTAAACAAAAATGTTTTGTGGTTTGCCGACCCGGGTTCATCCCCTGGCCGACGGTTTCCAGCCTGATGAGCAATAGGTATGCCACATGAATGTTGTTATGTGTTTTGCCTTTTAAATTCAGCATATTACTAACATTCGTCTATGTCTGTTCGATCGTGAGGTGTGGGATGGCGGATAATAAATTTGTTAGATCTGTGTGGGGAATCTGATAATTTTATCAGACCTGAACCCCATTGTTTTCAAAAGATCTCATTAGTTGGGGTATTTTTCATACCCG
>JAKSBB010000544.1 GCA_022361315.1 Desulfobacterales bacterium | reverse complement strand
GCTGCTGGACCGCCAGATTGCCAAAGACAGAATCATGGGTCGCAGACTCTGTGAAAATGACAACAACCATCCCAACAACATCTTCATCGATGCCATCAAACCCGACGGAGACAAATGCCGGGTATGCGGCGGTGCCCTGAGCGCCCGTGATGATGATCAGGATGAGGCTGCCATCGACAAGCGCCACTCCATTTACTATGACACGGACACCGGCACCCTGGCCTCTTCCTACTACTTCAGAGATATTGAAGACGCCTCTTTCAAATACTTCACCCTCAACGGTGAACAGCCCCTGCCCGACGTAACTGCAGAGCTGATCTCCAAGCTGTAAGTTCTTTTTTCCTCACCTGAGGAATTTTCCGGCCGGCAATCCCGCAAGGGAGTGCCGGCCGGTTTTTATTTGAACACGCCGCCTTTTTACTTGCCTTTACCCCATCGGTTTGTTATAAAGCCCGGATAAATATTTTTATATTTAAATCCACTATGAAAGGGGCGATGCTGCTTGAAAGACATTACAGTCACCGTTATTGATAACGATGTAGAAAAAGCTTTGAGAATTCTGAAGAAGAAGATTCAGAATGACGGACTCTTCAAACGTCTCAAAGTAAAAAAACACTACGAAAAACCGTGTCAGTACAGAAGACGGAAGATGAGAGAAGCAATGAGAAGACAGAGAATTGCTGCTTCCAGATCCCGCAGAAGACGTCGCTAAGCACAGCCAAACAACCCGGCATGACAGGAGTATCACCTGACATGCCGGGTTTTTTTATGGACTTTTTTTATCTGGGTTACAACCATGGCAAGAATTTCCTACGATGAGTGCCTGGACCGGATCTACAAACTGGGCCGCTTCGGCATCAAGCTTGAACTTGACACCATCCAGAATATCCTCAGGTTCCTGAATACTCCCCAAAAGAATTACAATGTGGTTCACGTGGCCGGCACCAACGGCAAAGGTTCCACCTCCACCTATGTGGCCTCCATCCTCCGGAAGGCAGGATTTAAAACAGGGATCTATACAAGCCCCCACCTGGTGCGCTTCAACGAACGGATCGCCGTCAACGGCGAGCAGATTTCCGACGAAGATGTGGTGGCGGCCTATGAGGCGGTGAATGCCGTGGACATCGGCAAACGCACGGCCACCTTTTTTGAAATCGCCACAGCCATGGCCTTTTACCACTTTGCCAAAGAACAGGTGGACTGGGCGGTGATCGAAACCGGTATGGGGGGCAGATTTGATGCCACCAATATCGTCACACCTGCGGTCAGCATCATCACCAATCTATCCCTGGAACATACGGATTATCTGGGCAGCACCATTCCGGCGCTGGCCAACGAGAAAGGTGGTATCATCAAGCACAAGACACCTGTTGTGACGGCTGTTTCCCAGCCATCAGGCATGCGTGTGCTGGAGGATATTGCAGAAGAAAAGTCCGCCCCGCTGTTCAAATTCAAAAAGGATTTTTCCATCCGGAAGACTCCCCGGCAGAAGACCTACACCTTCCAGGGCATCCATGATGCATACAAAGATCTGGTCAAACCCCTTCCGGGAGACCACCAGCGGGAAAACCTCTCCCTGGCACTGGCGGCCTGCGAGCTGATCTTCCAGCGGAACAAAGACAAGGACGACAGATACACCCTGACACAGGACCTGGTTCACCAGGGCCTGTCCATCGCCCGCTGGCCCGGCCGCCTGGAACGCATCCAGGAAAAGCCCCTGGTTATCCTCGACGGTGCCCATAACCTCAAAGCCGCCCAGGTGTTGGGAAAATACCTGTCCACAGCCGTTGCCGGTAAAAAGCTCACCCTGGTACTGGGTATTCTTGACGACAAGCCCCATGAGGAGATGATGGGACATCTGGTTCCCCATGCCGACCGGGTGATTATTACCAAGGCAAAGATAGACAGAAGCCTGCCCACCGATGTGCTGGCCGCATCGGCAAAAAAATTTTTTAACGGAGAACCCACAATTATCGAGGATGTCCAGAAGGCTGTTTCCCATGCGATTTCAACATCTTCTGAAGAGGATGCCGTCTGCATAGCCGGCTCCCTGTATGTGGCCGGAGAGGCAAAAGAAAAATTTGATCTGGATTTTATTTGATAATTTGGTATAACAGCATCTGATTTTAGCGCGCCCGTGGTGTAGCGGATATCACGTCAGCCTCCGAAGCTGAAGATCGCTGGTTCGATTCCAGCCGGGCGCACCAAACACACCCCATGAATACTTTCCAAAAAACAGGTTTACGCATCGGTATCATCAGTTACCGGAGCAATCCCCACTGCGGCGGCCAGGGTGTTTACATCCGCCATCTCAGCCACGCCCTGTCAGACCTCGGCCACCAGGTGGAAGTCATTGCAGGCCCGCCGGATCCCCTACTTAACAATCGGGTCAACGGCAGTGCAAACGCCAAGGTCAAGCTCACCATGCTGGACACCCTGGATCTGTACAACGCCGAAGATTTATTCCGTACGCCCCGGATCCATGAATTAAAAGACCCTGTCAATCTTTTGGAATGGCTGGATGTATCAGCCATGGGATACCCCGAGCCCATGACCTTCGGCATGCGGGTAACCCGCCACATGAAGGGCCGGCACCACTCTCTGGATATCATCCACGATAACCAGAGCCTTTCCTTCGGGATGCTCTCACTGGCCAGGCACATGCCCGTAACCACCACCATCCACCACCCCATCACCGTGGACCGGCGGCTGGAGATTCAGAGCACAAGATCTTTTATCAAAAAGGTCAAAACCATGCGGTGGTATTCATTTATCGGGATGCAAAAAATGGTGGCCCGGAAGATGCCTGCCATCATAACCGTATCCGACAGCTCCAAACAGGATATAGCCAGGGAGTTCAAGATTCCGGAATCCCGGTTCAGAACCATTCCCATCGGTATCGACCTGGACAACTTCTTTCCCCTGGATCACATTAAAAAAATCCCGGGAAGACTCATTGTCACAAACTCTGCGGATATGCCCCTGAAGGGCCTTTACCATCTGCTTCACGCCTTCAAGAACGTATTGGCCCGGCGCGAGGCCTCCCTGACGGTGATCGGCACCCCGAAAAAAGACGGGGGCATTGAGAAACTGGTGAAAAAACTTGATCTCGGCCGGCATATCGAATTTACCGGCCGGGTGGACCATGACCGCTTTGTCCGGGAGTATGCCCGGGCCGAAATTGCCGTGGTGCCCTCCATGTATGAAGGCTTCGGCCTGCCCGTGGGAGAGGCCATGGCCTGCCGGATTCCCGTTATTTCCACCACCGGGGGAGCGCTTCCCGAAGTGGCCGGTGATGCAGCCAAACTGGTTCCCCCGGGAGATGCCAAGGCCCTTGAAAAGGCCATCATCCAATTACTGGATGATCCGGCGGAACGGGAACGCCTTGCCCAGAAGGGGTATGAAAGGGTTCATTCTGAATTTACCTGGGAAAAAACCGCCATGAGAACCGCAGATGTCTACCGGGAGGTGATCAATGATTACCATGGACTTTAAACGTCTTGGCGTCCGTGAAGGCGACCG
>JAKSBB010000002.1 GCA_022361315.1 Desulfobacterales bacterium | reverse complement strand
GCGGGAGCGCTTTCTTGCGTCCGGTCTTTCGGGATTTCAGGACTACGAGGTATTGGAACTGCTGCTCTCCCTGAACACCCCGAGAAAAGATACCAAACAGGCAGCAAAAGATCTGATCGATACATTCGGATCATTACACCGGGTGCTGGAAGCCAGCACCCGGGATCTTTGCCGGATTAAGGGGGTGGGACCGGCCAACAGTTTCGGCATCCACCTGATCAAGGCCGCCGCAGACCGCTACCTTGAAACGCGGCTGATGGACCGGGACGTGGTGTCCGATCCGGACAGCCTTCTGGCCTTTCTGAATCAGACCATCGGTTACAAATCCCGGGAACACTTCATGGGGATATTTCTGGATGCCAAGAACCGGGTCATTGCCTCAGAAGTTTTATTCACCGGCAGCCTGACCGCTTCGGCTGTTTATCCCCGGGAGGTGATCGTACGTGCCCTGGACCACAGGGCGGCGGCCCTGATCTTTGCCCACAACCACCCTTCCGGAGATATTCAGCCCTCTGCCCAGGATATCCGAATCACCCGTACCCTGACCTTTGCCCTGAAATTTGCCGGAATAAATGTCCATGATCATATCATCACCGGAAGTGACGGAACCTATAGTTTTGCCGGCCAGGGACAGATGGCCGCGTTTAACCGGGAGTTTGACCAGCTAAATGAATAATCCGAACGATTTAGATAATAATGATGCACCTCTTCCCGATTGCTTCGGGGATCTGGAAAAAGTGTTTCCCATGGGGCCGAAAGGCCTGAGGGAGACCCCCGAGGACTGCTTTTACCACTGCCCCGTGAAAACCCGGTGTCTGAAACAGGCCATGGCCACAAAAGACGGGGTGCAGGTGGAAGAGGAGATAATTGAACGGTCCGAAAAGTCCGGTGCCATGAATTTCTTTGAACGCTGGTCCAGAAAAAAACAGGCCCATCGCCGGAGCCGGACGTTTAAGGAGTAAACTTTATTTCAGGTTGTTGCGTGTAAAGGGGCGAGGTGTCTGCCGGATCGGGGTGACTCAGGTGTTGTTTGCCTGAAGCTGGGCAGCCCGTTTAAATCGCTTAAACCGAAAGGCCTTGGAAACTCCGAATCCGGGGAGGTCCAGTTCCTCCATCCCGCCGATCACCTGATCTGCCACCAGGGCGTAGGTGGCCTCGTCAATGAGTAATCCCTTCTTGTCCGACATGCTTTCCAGTTTTGAGGCCAGGTTTACCGCGTTGCCCAGATAGGTGAATTCCCGTTTGATGAAATTGCCCAGGAAGAGGGCGTAGATTTCTCCGGTACTTAACCCCATGCGGAAGGATATCTCACTTTCCAGGCCGTAGGTTTCCCTGAACCTGCGGTTTTTGTTGTGAATGGCACGGTTCATATCCACACTGGCCTGGATGGCGTTCCGGGCCACCTCGGCATTCATGGTTTCTCCGTGTTCGAAAATAGCCATGAAACCGTCCCCCAGGAATTTGTCAATGTATCCCTGGTTTTGAAAAATAACGATACAGAGCCGGTCGATGAGTTCGTCAATCATCTGGACGGTGACATGTTCGTCGGATTTTTTCATCAGGGCGGAAAATCCGGCGATGTCCACGAAAAGGGTGGAGGCAAATAATTTGGTCTTCTTGTTGCCGGTTTTAAACGGGGAGACCTGGGTGGCCAGCCGGTTCCGGGTGAAGGCGGCATCCTGGTAGACCAGGTCCGAGGTGAGGATGATCTTGGCCTCCTGCTTGTCTATGCGGCGGGCTGCCTCAAAGGCCCTGAATATGTACCGCTTTACCCCGCCAAGCATGCCGATTTTGGCAGAGGACTTGAACAGCTCCAGAGCCTGTGTTTCCCTGTCGGTATCGTAGCAGATGCTTCCCATTTCATAATAGACATCGGACATGATCTGAGCGGCTGTCATGTTCTGATGCCGGGCGAGTTTCAGAAGACCGGTCAGTTTCTCTTCCACCAGCCCGTAGTCCAGCATCTTTTTATGCACCCGGGCAATAAGAAGGCCCGCGGAGATGGTTTCCTTGTGCATCCGCCTTTCCCGGAGTTCGGGTTCGATCTCCTGTATGGCGAACAATGCTCTCTCGGTAAAGTTCAACACCAGCTGGAGTTGTGCATATTCCAGTTTGGCACGAAGCAGACCTTTGACGTAGGTGTGCCGGTTGAATATTTCCAGGGCTTCTTCGATGGAATTTGCCAGGGTGTGGTCCACTAAGCCGATGATGCGTTTGATCCGGCAGAAGTTAACCAGAGAGTAAGCGTAACTGACGGCCGCCCCCTTTTCGTCAGGTCCTTTTTGGGTATATGCGGTAAGGGCAACCTGTTTTTCCTGGGTGACATAATTTTTTGCCTTGGCATACTGGTTCA
The DNA here is from genome assembly GCA_022361315.1 of Desulfobacterales bacterium. The sequence goes on along the minus strand of JAKSBB010000002.1, from coordinate 16,625 downwards.
GGTGGATGGTCACGTCTGCCAGCAAGGAGTATATTTCACCCAGAAAATTGGAAAAATCGTTTCGGGTATCAGCCAGCCCGAGAGCCTTTAGCAGAAAAAACTCTGCGTCGATGAAGTTGCATTGGTTTTGATGGATATATCCCAGTGACAGATAGATTTTGAGCCGCCACTTGCTATAGCTGTTTTCCGGTGCGGCTTTTATGATGCTTAGCGCCTTGTCCAGCAGTTCTTCCGCCCGGGGGTAAAACCCCAGATTCTGGAGAAAAATATTCTTCATCCAGAGAATCGCCACCCGGCATTCGGCATCTGTCTCAAATGGCTGGGACTGGACCTCAAACCGGTTGAGTTCAGCGATGAGATGATCTTTTGATCCCTTGAGGTCAAAAGAGTTGAAAATGGCTTTTAGTTCACGTATTTTATCTGGCATGTTTGCAATAGCTCATAGGTGGTCTATCGTTAAAATTAGAATGTTTACCCCCATTAGTCAACATCGAAAAAAACAGGGCGGGTGATCCGGGAAGGTAATAAAGCCCGGTAGCCATCCCGGAGAGTTCAGGGAGGAATAAATGAAGTCAATCAGAGATATCGCGGTTGAAAACAAGACGGTTTTTGTCCGGGTGGATTATAATTTGCCCATGGATGACGAGGGAAATATAACCGATGACAACAGAATCCGGGCAACCCTGGATATGATCCGATACCTCAGGGAAAAAGACGCCAGGCTCATCCTCGCTTCTCACCTGGGACGGCCCAACGGCGTAAGAGATGATAAGTTCAGCCTGCTGCCGGCGGCAAAGCGATTGTCTGAGATTCTGGAGACGGAGGTTCAGTTTGTGGACGATTGTATCGGAAATACTGTAAAAGACCGGGTGGCAGCCCTTGAAAACGGTCAGATTCTGATGCTGGAGAATTTGAGGTTCTACAATGAGGAAAAGAAAAACGATTCGGAGTTTGCCGCGTCTCTGGCAGCCCTTTGCGATGTCTATGTGAACAATGCCTTTGCCGTATCCCATAGAGATCAGGCATCTGTCACAGGCATCACCCATCATGTAAAAGAGGCGGCGGCAGGGTTTTTGCTTGAAAAAGAAGTCCGCTCATATTACGATTCTGTGGAGAATCCGAAACGCCCCCTGGTCGCAGTGATTGGTGGGGCTAAAGTATCCAGCAAACTGGCCGCATTGGAAAATATGCTCAATTTCGTGGACCGCATGGTTATCGGCGGCGCTATGGCCAATACCTTTCTAAGAAGTCAGGGTGTTGATACCAAGGGGTCCATGATTGAATCGGACCTTCTGGATACTGCCGCAGACATCATTCGTATGGCCGAGGAAAAGGGCATTGAGCTGCTTTTACCGGAGGATCTGGTGGCTGCGGAAGCCTTTGACAAGGATGCAGCTTCCCGGCCCGTGGCCTGCGCTGACATGCCGGAGGAATGGATGGCGCTGGATATCGGCCCTCAAACGGCAAAGGCTTACGCCGATGCCATCGCTGATGCCGGCACCATTGTATGGAACGGTCCCATGGGCGTTTTTGAAATGGAACCGTTCCGCAACGGCACCCAAGTGGTAGCCGATGCCATTGCCGGGTCTCCCGGGTTCTCGGTTGTGGGCGGCGGTGATACGGGGCTGGCAGCAAAAACCTGCAGTATTGCAGAGAAGGTCAGCTATATATCAACGGGTGGCGGCGCGTTTCTCCACATGATGGAGGGTAAGAAACTGCCGGGTGTGGCAGCCCTTGAATAATTCTTAATATGAAGGGAACGGCATAGTGAAATTCTGCACGCCAAGACATGTTCTGAGCAGGGATGATCGGCTGAGACGCTCCTATTATCAGGTTCTCCGGGATGAGCTGGACCAGTTTGTTATCGGCTATTCCCTTGTGGGATCCTATAATAATTTTCTGCGTATCCGGACCCCTTATCCCTTTGTGGAGCTTCGGGAGCTCAAACCCAGGGCCAGAATCCCCTCCGAAGAGTTTGATGCCCAGAATTCCTTTTTGATTATCTTCTCGGAAGATTATATCGACAAGAAGCATAAGAAGTACATCCGGTATTTTGACGCCAATAAGACCACAAAAACAAATCTGCTGAGGCACAAGTATTTTCCGGATGTGGAAAACTACAACCGGAATATGAAGTTTTTTGAAACCGATGACTTCTTTTCCCTGCTCCGGTCATTGCTCCCGGTGGATTACGCCCTGCTCATCCAGCGGAATCAGCGGACCAAGGTTCAGTATGCCCTGACCCACTTCCATGTCCGTGTGGACTGGCCCATTGCAGATGCATCGGAAGACCTGGCGAAGCAATTGCGTTATATCTCCAAGGATCTCTATGAAAAAGGGGATAAATACGCGGAGAATATGCAGAAGAAGTTGTTCGAGTATTACGGGGTCCCCCTGATGTCGGGTGGCCGTAGAACCGCTGCCATCGTCGCGGCCCAGTACTTCCGGCAATTGGGTGGTGCCACAACGATTTATGTCTCGTCATCAGAATCCCGGAACCTGCTCAAAATTGATGAAAAGGGGATCTCGAAGTTTGTACTGGTGAAGTTGAACGGCGATCAGGTGAAACAATTGGCCTCTCTGGCGGATATTAAGCAGAACAGCTTTACCAAGAATTATGTGGTGGCCAGGGAAAGAAAAAATTTTGTCTGTATTCTGAACGTCAGATACGACTACACCAGCCATGCCCTGCCGTCCGAGGGCGGACGTCTGCGTGAACTCAACTATGACACCAACTGGCTTACTGTGGCTGAGGAACTTATTCTCCCAAAACCGGCGGTGACCAAATATGCACCTATTCCTTACAAGATGATATACGCTTGATAGGGAAATTCTGCCTATAGAGTGTGGCAAAAAACGGCCCAGATGATATATGCGTGATGGGTATCAACTCTTATAAGGTCGGGCAAGAAACGGCCCAGATGATAGGCGTATAACGCAGTACAAAAAATGCCCGGTCGGTAAGTATTACCGGCAGGGCATTTCCGTTTAGGAATCTTTTATTGCCGGACCAGAGCCCTTACCCGTCCCGGTCCGCCGGAGCTGTATCGGTCTCCGGTAATCTTATCAATGTATACTTTTTCCGTACCGTCGGGAATGTCCAGAAACTGGAACGGCCGGTTCTCCAGAAACGCTTCCATGGTATCCGTCCATATGGGCAGTGCGGCTTTTGCCCCGGTTTCATATGAACCAAGAGGGGTGGCATCGTCGTTTCCCACCCATACGCCACAGACCAGGTCCGGGCTGAACCCCACAAAAAGTGCGTCCTTATAGCTGTCTGAGGTGCCGGTTTTACCGGCGATATCTTTTTTGATATGGCTTGCCCGTTTACCGGTTCCTTCGTAGATAACCGCTTTGAGCATATCCGCCGTAATCGCTGCAGTAACAGGGTCTGTAACCGATTCCTTTTTTATCGTCTGACTGAAAATAACCTGGCCGTCTGCATCCAGAATCCGGTGGATGGCATGGGGGGCGGGGCGGACACCCTGGTTGGCAAAAACGGTATATGCAGATGTGAGCTCAAGCAGGTTGACTTCTGCGGTGCCCAATGCCAGGGAAAGATAGGGGGGCAGAGGAGACGTAATACCGGCCCGCCTTGCAAACTCGATGACGTTATCCGTTCCTATCATTTCCATCAGCCGGACCACGGGTGTGTTTTTGGAAAGTGCCAGGGCGTGTCGCAACGTCATTTCCCCGGAGAAGGTTCTTGAGAAGTTTTTCACTTCCCAGGTACTCCCATCCGGCTGTGGATAATGGAGCGGGGAATCAATCAGGGTGCGTGTCTGTTCAAGTCCCTGTTCAAGGGCTGCGGCATAGACCAGGGGTTTGAAGGCGGAGCCGGGTTGACGCATGGCCTGAACAGCACGGTTATACTCATTCCGGCCGAAATCTGTTCCACCTATCATGATTCGTATGGCACCCGTGTCCGGTGCCAAGGCGATGACGGCAGCTTCAGGGGAGGCGTCCGCCATTCCCCGCTTGTTCATCCGTTTGCTAAGTGTTGCCAGATGTTTGTCGACAGATGCTTCGGCTGCTTTCTGGAGATTCAGATCCAGCGTGGTGTATATGGAGAGTCCGTCAGCATACCCGATATCCGGCATCCGGGCCAATAGGTGCTGAACGTAAGCGGTAAAAAAGGGGGCGATCCGTGGCTTCGCCTTTCGAGTTGAAACTGCTACGGGCTCTGCTGCAGCCCGGTCATGCTCCTGTTGGGAAATGGTACCGGTGTCTAGCATTTGTTTAAGGACTACGGCCCGGCGTTTTCTGGCCAGATCAGGATTGTTCAGCGGGGAGTATACGCTGGGTGCCTTGGGAAGGCCTGCAATGAGTGCGGCCTGCCCAAGTGTTAATCCGGCAACCGAAGTGTCAAAATAGGTGCGGGCCGCAGCTTCGACACCATAGGCGCCGGATCCTAAGTAAATGAGATTCAGATAGAGTTCAAGGATTTCATCCTTGGTATATCGGCGTTCGATCTGTATGGACAGCAGGGCTTCCCTGATTTTCCGCACGATTGATTTTTCAGGGGATAGAAACAGGGTTTTGGCCAATTGCTGGGTAAGGGTGCTTGCCCCCTGCTTAAAACCCCCGGCCCGGATATCATGGATAACGGCCCGGAGAATTGCCTTGAGATTCACTCCGGCGTGGGTATAGAAATTCCGGTCTTCCGTAGCAATAAGGGCATGAATCAGGTTTTGGGGTATGGTGTGGATGGAGACGGGAAAGCGTTTTTCAAGATAAAACCTTGAGATCACTTCCCTGTCGGCCGTGTAAACTGTCGTGGCGGCGGAGGGCTTGAATTGTTTCAGGTGGTTGATTTCCGGAAGATCGTATACCAGTCCGTAAAATCCCCCTGCCATCGCACCGGCCAGAAGACCGAAAAAAACAACGATTCCGAATCGTGTTTTGCCGGAAACCGCCATTACCCTGTTATGAATTCATGTACAGAGGATCTGAACGCTTCGTCGGTGAACGGTTTATGCAGGACCTTGTTGATACCTGATTTTTTGAGTATGGCATCATTCACGTCAATATCCCCGGTCTTTTCCTCCACAAAGTCGCTCTGGGTGGTGATCATGAGGATCGGCAGGTCCTGGCGGGTATACTTACGCCGGATTTCCCGGGTTAATTCGAGGCCGCTGATATTGGGCATGTTCAGATCCGTGATCACCAGATCCGGCTTTTCTTTGAGGATTGCCGGAATGGCCTCTTCAGGCATGTGGAAGGTGACCGGTGTAAACCCGAGGGCAGACAACTTATTCTGGTAGAGTCGGAGCATCATTTTGGAGTCGTCCACAACAATGATTTTGGTCTGCTTTTCATCTGCGGTACCGTTTTCAACCACATCGTTGTTAACAGCGTCAACCAGCTCCTTCTGTCCGATGCCGGACATATGCTTTAAAAAGCTTTTCCGCGTGGCCGGGGATGCCGTCTTCACAATATGTTCTTTTGCCAGAGACTGAAATGACTCTTCCTGAACCAGGAAGTTGAAGATATTACTGGCCTCTGTATCGATCAGGGCTGCCACTGTGGTCTTTGACGCATCAGATCCGTCCCGCACAATATTCTTTAACCCTGCCACGAGGGGCTTGGACAGGTTTTTGTCTATGGCTCGTGCCGCACTCATACGCACGGCTTCCACAGGGTCCTGAAGACCCTGTGCCAGACAGATGGCTGTTTTGGGCGAAGGAATTCGTTCCATGGCCTCGTATGCGGCCTGGCGGATATTGGCATCTTTGGGCTGGGTGTTGATGATATCCAGAATCGCATTGATGGCTGCCGGATCACCGATGTAACCCAATGTGGTGATCAGATGGACCAGGTAGTCTGCCTCGGCATTCTGAAATGCCCGGGTCAGTAAAGGTGTGGCCTTGCTTCCCAGCTTCATGAGTTGGTCAATGGCCGTATCCCTGACGTTGGTGACACTTGAACTGAGCAGTCGGGTCAGTTTGTCCAGCGCATAAATATCCTGCATGTCGGATAAGGCTTCAACGGTCAGTTTATTGGTTGCTTCATCCTCTCCGAGAAATTTCAGAAGTTTGTCCACAGCAGCTTTACTGCCGTGGGCTGCCACTGCAAAAACGGCTGATTTTCTTACGCCCAGATCCGGATGGGCGGCAAGTGAAGCGAAAGCATCCAGACTGTCGTCCCGGCGGAGGATGCCAAGGGATGTGATCGCTGCGGACAGAACATCCGGATCGGATTCCGATGTAATAACCCCGGTGAGGGCCTCGGCGGTTTCGTTGAGAAAAAGATCGCCGGCAGCACGGATAAATTGGATTCTGGTGGCTTTTTCGTTCCGGGTAATGTATTCGATGACAAGGTCGGTATTGCCGTATGCCTTATCCAGAATCAGATCGTAAAGACTTTCCTGAACCTCCTGATCGGAGATTTCTATTTTGGTGAGAAACTCCAAAAGTTGAAAAACCACCCGGTCCGGTCCCTTGGCCAATTCCAACAGGGCGGATTTCTGGAGGCTGGTATCAACGTTCGAATCAGAGGCAAATTGAAGCAGTGCCTTTGCCTTCACTACATCTTCTTCTTTAAGACAAAAGACAAGCTCATCAATAAAGTCTTTTTCGTTTATACTGCCCATAGCTTCCTTTTTCTAATTCTTGAACTGGTAGAACACGGAGTTCAGGTATTTGCTGGAGGCAAATAGATCGGTGTCATTCACCAGGGATTCGGTGGAACCGATCAACAGATATCCGTCGGGTTCCATGACCTTGGCAATATTGCTGTAGATTTTTCGTCTGTCCTCAGTGGTAAAATAAATCATGACATTTCGGCAGAGGACAATGTCAAATTTGCCGATCCCTACGAAGGGCTTCATCAGATTCATTTTTTTAAACTGGGCCATGACCCGAAGTTCATCTTTTATTTTGTACTTGTCTCCGTGGGGGTCAAAGTACTTTTTCAGTCGTGCAGGTTCCAGCCCCCTTGCCACCTCAAATTTATTGTAGGCGCCGTAACTGGCTTGGGCAATGGCTGCGTCGGAAATATCCGTACCAAAGAGTTTGATGTTGTAATCTTTGGGCGTCACCCCCATTTCCAGGAGGGTCATAGCAATGCTGTATATCTCCTGGCCGGTGGAGTTGGCTGCGCTCCACAGGCGAATCGTGGGTTTCCCGAACTTGTTTTTGGATCTCCGGTCAATCAGATCGGGGAAAATTTTATGCTGCAAAAGCTGAAAGGGTGACTTATCCCTGAAAAAATAGGTCTCATTGGTGGAGATGGCATCAATGATTTGATTTTCAATCTCCTTTTTGAAGTCTGATTTGGACCGTCTGAGTAACTCCGCATAGGACTTGCAACCGTATTTGCCCAGAAGCGGGTTCAGCCGGGTTTCCAACAGGTATTCCTTGCCCTTGTCCAGGGCAATACCCGAGATCTCCAGGATATACTGGGCAAATGTTTTAAACTCATCGGGAGTTACGCTGATTTTCGTCATAAGTTACGCTTAGTAAAGTGTTTTGCTAAAAGGTCTTGGGTCAAAGAGTCACGGTTTTTAAAATTTCATCCGCTATCTTATCCAAAGGTGCAATCACATCGGCAAGCCCGCTTTCAATGGGTTCTTTGGGCATACCGAAAACGGTACAGCTATCTTCGTCCTGTGCAATGACTGTGCTACCGTTTTTTTTCATTTGAGCCAGGCCTTTGGTGCCGTCAGATCCCATGCCGGTCATGATAACACCTGTGGACCGTCCCACGTAGTGCTGGGCAATTGATCTGAACAGATAATCCACTGCCGGCTTGCATGAATTTTCAGGCGGGTCGTCGGTAATCTTTATTTTGCGGGTCAGCCCGTCCGCACCGGCAACGATCTTCATTTGCTTGCCACCCGGAGCGATATAGACCTTTCCGGCTTCAATGACATCCCCTTCGGCCGCCTCCTTTACCTCAAGTTTCGCCTTGTTGTTCAGGCTGTTGGCCAGGGAGGCGGTGAACATGGGTGGCATATGCTGGACGATCAGTATGGGGGCCTTGAAATTGGCAGGGAACATGGGGATCATCCGGGTCAGGGCATTGGGGCCGCCGGTTGATATGCCGATGCCGATGATCTCTGATTTGGACCGGATCCGGGGTTTTCTGGGAACTGCCACTTTCGGGGGCGCCGTTTTGGGGCGCACCGGTTTCGTCGTCACCGGTTTCGTGAATGTTCCGGTCTTTCCAAATGCAGATACCCCGCCTTTGCGCCGTTTTATGGCTTTGACAATGGGCTCAATGGCCGCTTTGACCTTCAGCATATTATCAGCCATTTTACCGTCTTCCGGCTTGGGTACAAAGTCAAATGCACCCAGTTCAAGGGCACGGATCGTCATTTCACTGCCCTCCTGGGTGAGGGTAGAGAGCATGACTGCAATGGGGGGCTGATCCATATTCCGGAGTTCCTGAAGTACTTCAATGCCGTTGACTTCGGGCATTTCAATATCCAGAGTGATAATATCCGGTTTTAAGGTTTTTATTTTGGAAAGGGCGATTTTACCATTGTTGGCCGTTCCGACCACTTCTACCCCGGGGATTGCCTTAAGCACATCTCCGACAATTTTCCGGTAAACAATGGTATCATCTACCACAACTGCTTTAATGGTCTGCATTATTCCTTCAGTACCTCATCAATGTCCAGAATGCCGATCAGCTGATTTTCCGTTTTAAGTACACCCTGAAAAAATTTCCCTTTGACACCGCCGATATTGGACGGAGCAGGTTCGATAGCGTCCTTTTGAGCCAGAACAACATCGGAGATGGCGTCCACCAGAAGTCCGATGTGCTCCTCTTCAGAGTTCACGATAATGTTTCGGTTGTCCTTGTCTTTGGTCACCGGATCAAGGCCGAGTTTTTTACCCAGATCAATGATGGTGACGATGTGTCCCCGGAGATTGAGTATACCTTCGATATAATCGGCTGCCTGAGGCACCTTTGTGATTTCAAAGTGTTTATTTATTTCCTGGATGTTCAGAATGTTAATTCCGCACAGTGCACCACCCACATAAAAGGTGGAGAATTCAAGATCATCCGAGGTCGTTTCCACTGCCATATCGTTCATGTGTATCTCCTAAAGCCGCCCTTAAATTAAAGGTTGAGGTATTTTCTGATGATGGCCATGAGTTTTTCACGGTCCAGTTTGATTTCATACTCGTCAATACCAACGGATTTACCCTTTTCAATATGTGCCTCACTGGCAAGCGAGGTCAGGGCGATGACGCCCAGATGGGAGTACTTGGGATCGTTCTTTATCCGCTTGGTGAGTTCAAACCCATCCATATTCGGCATTTCAAGGTCAGTGACCACCAGGTCTATTTCGTCTACCCGTTCCTTGAGCAGTTCCCAGGCAATGAGACCATCTTCCGCCTCAATTACCTTGAATCCGTCCTCTTCCATGAATCCCTTTACCTGGTTGCGGAAAAAGGCGGAGTCTTCGGCAAACAGGAGGATTTTCTCCCCTTCTTCAGCCATATTCATGGCAACCTTTGCCTCTTCGGTGAACCATTCCGGATTCATGGTTTTGACCAGCTCAAAAATGTCCACCAGCAGTGTGGTATGGTCGTTGATGATCATGGAACCGCTGACCGCAGTCTGCCTCAGGGTGCTGGTGTCAATATCCAGAACCACCTCAAGGGCATCCACAGGCGGCGTAACCATGAGGCCCAGTTCTTTGTCCTTGACCTTGAAAACAATGACTTCCTGTTGCTCTCTTTCCGGCAGGGCTTCCACATCCGCCACCTGGGAAAGCTCATACAGCGGCAGGGAGCCGCCCCTGTACTGGACAACTTTCCGGTCGCCGATCTGCTCGATGGTGTCGGTCTGGATACGTTCGATACGTTCGACAATGCTCAAGGGGGCTGCAAAATGTTCGGTTTCACCGTTCTTGAAGGTCAGCAGTGCCACCTTGTCTGCGTTGGCGGCGGCCTCTTCTTCAGCTGCCTTGGCCTGCTGTCCGGCTTCGGCAATGGTGGAGAGTTCTGCCATCTGGGCCAGGTTGGAAATATCAAGAATCAGGGCAACCTTACCGTCACCCATGATGGTGGCACCGGCATAGGCGGTGCATTTTTTCAGGTGACGCCCCACCGGTTTCACAACGATTTCTTCGGAGTCGTGGAGTTGATCAACCACCAGGCCGTACTTAAATGCGCCGGCGGAAACCACTGCAATGTTCATGGCGGAAGATGAGTGGTAACGCCTGTCCTCACCGCGTTCCACAATCTCCTCTTCTGTTTTGTCTGCCAGGGCATCCTCGGTGGTCATATGTATTTTAGATCTCCGGTCCGCCAGGTTTTGCCGCCTGTCAACCTTTTCGGTCTTGTCAACGGGATCAAAATACGTGCGTTCAATACCCAGCATTTCAGCCAGGTTCAAGAGGGGCAGTAACTCTCCCCTCAGGCGAACAACCGCAGCATCGCCGACCTTTTCAATTTTTTCCTTGATCTGGCTGGCCGGAATTCTGAGCAGCTCGTTAAGGTTAACCTGGGGCAGGGCATAGCGTTCATTACCCACGGAGGTGATCTGGCTGGGGATGATGGCCAGGGTCAGCGGCAACTTGATCTGAATATCCGTACCCTGTCCGGGTGTTGAATCCAGTTCGATGATACCGCCCAGGTTTTCGATGTTTGTTACAACGACGTCCATACCGACACCTCTGCCGGAAACATCCGTAACTTCTTTGGCTGTGGAGAAACCGGGGAGAAATATCAGTTCCATCTTTCGCTTGTCCGACATCTCTGCCACCTGGGCATCGGTGAGCAGACCCTTTGCAACGACAGAGTTGGCGATCTTGTTTGGATCCAGACCACGGCCGTCATCCGAAATAACAATGTTGACCTGACCCGCATCGTGGAAGGCTTTCAATGTAATCCGTCCGGTGGGCTCCTTGGCCATCTGTTCCCTTTCAATGGGCGTTTCAATGCCGTGATCCACCGAGTTCCGGACCAGATGGGTCAGGGGTTCGTTGATGGATTCCAGAATGGTTTTATCCAGTTCAACATCCTTGCCCTGGATATCCAGTTCAATGGATTTGCCCAGTTGCTGGGACAAATCCCGGACCACCCGGGTAAACTTATTCAGGGTGTTTGCGATGGGCTGCATGCGGGTACGCATGATCGCTTCCTGAAGTTCTGAAGTAATCATGTCAATTCGCTGGCTGGACAACTCCGTGGCTTTGGCATTGGAGGAGTTAATACCCTGAAGCAACTGGTTCCGGCTGAGTACGAGTTCGCCGGCAAGGTTCATCAGGGTGTCCAGGAGTCCCACATTCACCCGTAATGATGTCTGGGGTTTGCCGCCGATGAGGTCTTTGTCCATGGATTTTGCTGCCGGCGCCTGCTTGGTTACCTTTTCAGTCACCACCTGAGGGCTGGGTTGCACGGTCTCCGCTGCAGCCGGGGGCGCCTGCTGGGCAGGTGTCGCAACCGCTTCGGTCACGGCCGGTGCGGCCTGGACCGGTGCCGCGGGTTCCGCACCACCTTCCTTAACAACCGATGCGGCAGGTTGGGGCTCGTCGGTAATCTCTACAGCCGTGGCAACCATATCATCTGAAACGGCGTGAATATACTGGCTGCTGATGTCAAAAAGGGTCTCCGTCATGTCATGCTCAATGATTGAGGCAAAGAGTACCTGGAAAGGAATCCGGTTGGGGCCGCCGTCAGTATCCAGGGTGCCAACCGATTCAAAATCGATTCTTGAATCGACGATGGTACCTGTTTTCTGGAGATTGTTGAGCACTTCAATGGGATTCTTATCCTTCCGCTGAATGTCATGGATAAGATCGTATTCCACAAGGAAGAGGTTTTTACCTTCAGCCTTGTATTTCTCCAATTCGTAAAGAGAAACCTGCTGGAAAACACGGCCGTCCCGGAGATGAATATCCACCATTTCGGTTACCATGTCCTGCTGTTCCTCGGGCAATGTTGCCTTGGTGATATTTTCCAGTGCCTGAACATGGCCGGAGATGTCCACATCATTACTGGTTTCAATATTGTTCAGCAGACTCTCAAGTTCATCAAACCCTTTAAGAAGAACTGATATGCGAGTGGAGTCTGGGACCAATTCGTTATTCCGAACCAGGCCCAGAACATTCTCGAGGTGGTGGGCAAGATCTTTTATAGTGGTCAGTCCCATGAAACCGGCACCGCCCTTTACGGAGTGCGCTGCTCTGAAAACGTTGTTCACGAGATCCAGATCGATATTTTCCCCACCTTCCTCAATTGTCAGAAGATCACTCTCAATGTCAGCAAGATGGTCCAGCGACTCTTCAATGTACATTTGTAGGGTTTCGTCGTCTTCAAACATATTAACTCTCCTGAAAGGGTTTTGTTTTATGGGATGATAAAACTATACCGATAAGTAAGTAAATAATTTATATAAAAAAATATAGAAAGTCAAACTAAAGATACCTTTCAAATCTTAAGGAATCGCCTATATTTTACGTATTATATCGTTGGGTGAAACCCTCGTATTTAAAGTGATAATCGCCCGGGTATTTGGCTGGGCATTTTCAATGGGTTCACCCTCTGAATTACTAAGGTCTAAAACGTCTGATTCAAGGGCCGGACCGGAAGGGGTCAGCACAGCCACTTTGTCGTACCGGGTCAGCTTATTCCTGATTTCCACAAGACAACGGTTGTTATCATAGGCTTCTAAGGTCTTTCCGATGAAACTATGTATCTTCCCTTTGTGCATGTTGTCCCGGTTCATGGCTGCCTCTCCGGCCTCGTCCGGATGTCCGAAGTAAAATCCGGTGCAATAGGCCCTGTGATAGACGCCAAAGAGTTCGGATTGCCATTCCGGAAGTATCTGATAATTATCTGGATCGTTCACATAGCTGTCAATGGCATTTCTGTAGGTTTTGACCACCGATGCCAGGTAGTTGACGCCTTTCATCCTGCCTTCTATTTTTAGTGAATCAATGCCGGCGCAGATGAGTGCCGGGATATGGTCAATCATGCACATATCTTTGGAATTGAAGATGTAGGTCCCCCGGTCGTCTTCGGCCAGCGGGTGAAACTCGTTGGGCCGGACCTCTTCCACCACGGCGTATTTCCACCGGCAGGGGTGAGAGCAAAGGCCGCGGTTGCTGTCTCGTTTGCTAAGTACTGTGCTTAGCAGGCATCTACCGGAGTATGAAACGCACATGGCGCCATGGATAAAGGTCTCGGTTTCAATGTCCGTTCTCGCGGCGATCTCGCTGATTTCATCGAGGGATAATTCTCTGGCGAGGTTGACCCGCTTAATTCCTAGTTTTTGCCAGAAAAGGGCGGTATTGTAGTTGGTTGTATTGGCCTGCGTGCTTAAATGAATATCGATCTGGGGGATGATTTCTTTGGCCAGCATGACGATACCGGGATCTGAAATGATCACGGCATCAGGCGCCAGGTTACCGACTGTTTCCAGATATTTTTGAAGCGCGTTCTGTTCGCTGTTTCTGGCATAGATATTACAAGCCAGATACGTTTTTACATTTCTGGCCCTGGCGTATTGAATGCCTTCAGCAAGTTCGTTGCCGGTAAAATTGCCGGAAAAGTTTCTCAGGCTGAAGTCCTTGCCGGCCATGTAGACGGCATCAGCGCCATAATGAACGGCAATTTCAAGTTTTTCAGGATTTCCTGCAGGAGCAAGCAACTCTGGCTTTTTAAGAATCCCGGAGATCGTGGTATCAGGTTTCAATTAAGGTGCGTATCCTTTCTCGTGTGCATATCGTATAATTATACATCAAGGTTGTTATGAAAGCAACGCTCCCCTCGATAGCACAAAGGGATGTTGGATTCGTAAACAATTCAATCGCGAATGATGGGTTTGAGAAACACTGATTGGTGGTACCCCCGGCAGGAATCGAACCTGCGCTCAAGGATTAGGAATCCTATGCTCTATCCACTGAGCTACGGGGGCACGCGTCCGGTAATTCGGGGCTATAATTACCATAAACATGTCCCATAGGCAATACTGAACACCTCAAATTTATGTGGCCTGGGGGGGATCTATTGGAAAATGCTTAGAAATGCAGGCGGATTCGCGCATCCATTTTGTAATGGTGACCTCAGCACCTGCTGATTTAAATGGAAAACCCCGCAGACGTAATTCTCTGCGGGGTTTTATAAGAAATGGGCGTAGATGGTCTTATTCGACGAGCAGTTTTTGCCCCGGATAAATTTTGCTGCGTTTGCTCAGTTGGTTTAAGGCCAGCAACCTGTTAAGCGTCATGTTATGACGTTTGGCGATCAGGAAAGGGCTGTCTCCGGATTTTACCCGGTAGGTTGATGTCCCTTTGGAGGCTGATGCACGGCTCCCCGAGGAGATGGTAAGTTTCTGTCCGATGTGGAGGGTCGTGCCGGAAAGCTTGTTTTGGGATTTAATTTGCTTAGTGGTGGTTGAAAACCGCTTGGCAATTAACCAAAGGTTATCACCTCTGCGAACCTTATATGTGATTGTTTTTCCGGGCGGGATTTTTGCGGCAGGGGTACGCTTTGCAACCGCACTGTTTGCCGTATAATTTTTGCTTGGTATTTTAAGCACTTTTCCGGCAATGATCCGGTGGGACCTGATATTGTTGCAGTTTTTAATGGCTCTTACGGACGTTCTGTACCTTTTGGCTATGCCTGAGAGGGTATCCCCCCTTCTAACCCTATGATACACGTACATGGGTGGCGGCGTATAGGTGCTTTTGATCTTGTCAAGTTTTGCCAGAAACAGCTCGGCGTTCGCTTCCGGAACTTTGAGACTGTATGTCTCGGGTGGGAGTAGGGCATGGCGAAGTTCCGGGTTAAGCGTTTTTAATAGTTTCTCACTGGTGTTGATCTCTCTGGCGATATCCTTGAGACGCACCTGTTTTTTGATGTCGAAGCTTTTGTATGCAATGGGGGCGTCCGGAGAGGATGCCTTGATACCGTATTTTTCTAAGTTGTTGATTATGTGTACCGTGGCCAGAAACCTGGGGACGTAACGGGCTGTCTCCCTGGGAAGGCTCTGGTAAAGGTCCCAGAAGTTATCCAGATAGTTTATTTTCTGGCGGCGGATGGTTTTGAGAACTCTATATTCACCGCAATTGTATGCTGCCAGTGCGGTGGTCCAGTCTCCAAATAGATTGTGCAGTTCTTTTAAATAGGCGATGGCGGCCTGGGTGGCTTTTTCCGGATCCATCCGTTCGTCAATGTAATAGTTTCTGCTCAAACCGAATTTGTGGCCGGTGGACGGAATGAACTGCCACAATCCGAGGGCTCTGGCCGGTGACAACGCACGAATTTTAAATCCGCTTTCAATGAGCGGCAGCCAGGATATTTCATCCGGGAGTCCGGCTTTTTTTAGTTCCTGAACAATATAAGGACGGTATCTGTAAGAACGTTCCAGTGCCCTTGTGAAAAATTTTCTTTCCGGACCGGTTAACCGTTTTATTTCTTTTTGAACGTGGGTGTTAAGGGTGATGGTAATCTCTTTATGTCGACCGGTTACCACAATCTGGCGGGATGCGTAAATTTCAAGGATACGTTTGGAAATCAGGTAGCGCACATCTTCTTTTTGCTGGCTGAGTTCAGGGGCGGCGTGGTGGTCGATTTCCAATATAAGGTAATAGGCGGAGTCTAAATTGGCTAAGGCCTCTTCAAGGTTGCCTTCTTCCCACATATCCTGGGCATAATTGCAAAGCTCCAGTGCCTGATCAATTTTTTTCTGATCCGTTTCAGGTGTTGCGTCACCGGTGGCATTGCTTGTATTGGAGGGAGCGCAGGAGGTTGCGGAAGACTTGATGGTTGTTAGCGGCGGTTGGGATGAAGGTGTCTCTTCTGTCTCTTGGTCTGAAATTGTTGGGGATGAGGTATCAGAAAGCGTGTTCTGATTAACAAAGGTGTTTTGGTCTACCGGTTTCCCGGCTGTGGTTTGGGTCTGCTGGCAACTGGCTAACAATATGATTGCCAAAATAAGCGCGCTCAGTCTGCTGATACTCATTCTTCTCCTTGCCCGACTTAAATTATTTAGGGTTTGGATTGTCATATTAAACTGTATGTGGAATGTCAAGAGTAAACTCGTGAAACCATTGCTTTTTGTGGTGTTGCGGCGTGAAAACATGGGGAGATGCTTCCTTGATTATGCACTGCAAGGGGTGAAAATCCTTAGGTTGTGTTTGGAAAAAACAAATCTTGAGATAAAAAAGTTGTAAAGTTAAGGATAGTGTTGTTAAAATAATAGTTTGTGCGATTGGTGCGGTAGTTGGATAAGTGCTGTTGCCCCGGGTTTTGGGGGTGTATGTTTGATATGTGCTGTAAATAATAGTATACCGATGCGTTCGGTAGTTTTTTATGTGTTTTGTGGGTTTATTTTGTTTTTATTGGGCGTAATCAGCTTTATTGCGGTTTGATTAACTGGGGGTGCGCTGGTATATTCCCCGGGTCTTTTTGACGTGGCCAGGACGGCACGGCAAATTGAGCCGATATAGCTCAGTTGGTAGAGCATCTCACTTGTAATGAGAATGTCCTCCGTTCGATTCGGGGTATCGGCTCCAGAAGAAAGCTTAGGTGGGGTTCCCGAGTGGTCAAAGGGATCAGACTGTAAATCTGACGGCTCAGCCTTCGGAGGTTCAAATCCTCCCCCCACCACCAAAATAAATGTAGGAGATCTGCATATAGATTGTTGGGACTACATAGTAT
>JAKSBB010000398.1 GCA_022361315.1 Desulfobacterales bacterium | reverse complement strand
TTTAGATGTCAATCTGCCTGGGCTCAGTGGTGTCGATATCTGCCGGCGTATCAAAAATGACGCTCAGATGAAACATTTGCCGATCATATTTATCAGTGCTTTAGGAGAGACCAACCTTAAGGTCAAAGCGTTTGAGGCAGGAGCCATAGATTATGTAACCAAACCCATTGAGTCCTCTGAACTGCTGGTAAGAATTGAGAGCCATCTGGGCATGATACAATTGCAACAACAACTGACCAAAGAAATTGCTGAACATCAACGCACTGAAGAGGAACTTGAGAAACATCAAAATCACCTCGAGCAAATGGTTAAAGACCGGACAGCGGAACTTGAGCAGGAAATATATGAGCGCAAGCAGGCAGAGCAAAAGTTAGACCTGGAACTCAGCATAAATAAAGCACTGGCCTTTCTGGCAAAGGATCTGGTTGATCCTGAAAACAACATTAAAAATATCGCCAATAACGTATTGTCCAGTGCCCAGAAGCTAACCGGAAGTGAGCATGGGTATGTGTCTGAGATTGATAGAGAAACCGGTAATAATATGGGGCATACGCTGACATCGATGATGGGCGACACCTGTGACCTTTCAGCCTATGATCCACCTGTTGCCTTCCCCAAAGATGAGGTGGGGGCTTATCCCAAACTTTGGGGCCATGCCTTGAATACAGGAGACGCTTTTTATACAAATTCACCGGTTTCCCATCCGCGTTTCACCGGTCTGCCGGAAGGACATGTACCTCTGACTAACTTCCTTTCCGTTCCGGTCAAATTTGGAGATGAAGTGATTGGGCAAATAGCGCTTTGCAATACGCCAACCGGATTTACAGCATGGCACTTGGAGGCAACCGAACGATTGTCAGCCCTTTATGCCCTGGCGATCTTAAGGCACCGAAGGGAACAAGACAATGCTGTGATGGAAATTCAGTTGAGACATGCGCAAAAAATGGAAGCCATGGGGACGTTGGCGGGGGGGATTGCCCACGATTTTAATAATATTTTGTACCCCATGATCGGTTTTGCAGAAATTCTTCAAGAAGATGTTCCCGGGGGAAGCCCGCTTCAGGATCATGTCTCGGAAGTCCTCAAAGGGGCTTTACGGGCAAAGGATCTGGTCAAACAAATCCTCACATTCTCCAGAAAAGACGATAAAAATATTCAGGCCGTTCAGATTCAGACCATATTGGAAGAAGTCATTAAACTATTAACATCCTCAATACCCAAAACCATTGATATTCAATCGGATATTGATCCGGGGTGTGGGCTTGTCATGGCGGAATCCACACAGGTTCATCAAATAATCATGAATCTTTCGACCAATGCCTATCATTCCATGCAAACGGCAGGAGGGCGGTTAACGATCAGACTCAAGCAAGAAGAAATAAAATCCAGGCCAACCGGATTCTCTAAAATCGAACCCGGCCAGTACGCCGTCCTGTCGGTCATTGATACCGGCTCCGGCATACCGGAAGAGCTGCTTGATAAGATCTTCGATCCGTATTTTACAACAAAGGAAAAAGGCAAGGGAACCGGATTGGGGTTGTCAGTCGTCCAAGGGATCGTGGAGAGCTTTAACGGAGAGATCCATGTGACGAGTAAACCAAACAAAGGAACGCAATTCCATGTTTATCTGCCGGTAATAGAAGATAACGAAGAAAATGCGCCTCCTGCCGATTTAAGCCTCGTTTCAGGAGGCCAAGAGCGGGTTCTTCTTGTTGATGACGAGCCTGCTATTGTAAAGATGGAAGCCACCATGCTGGAAAGGCTCGGGTATCACGTGACCCCTGCTGAAGGCAGCTTGGAAGCCATCGAAATATTTAAGAATCGTCCGGATCAATTCGATTTGATTATCAGTGACATGACCATGCCGGATAAAACCGGTATCCAACTTAAAGAAATTGTCAGGAAAATCAGAGCGGATATCCCAATCATCATCTGCACAGGATTTAGTGACCAGATCAGTGA
>JAKSBB010000914.1 GCA_022361315.1 Desulfobacterales bacterium | reverse complement strand
GAGAGAACCAAGTTCTTCCTGAGCCAGATCCTGCATTAGAAAGAATTAAAACTGATATCCTTTAGATGAGGGGCCCGGGTCTTCAAAAACCCGGGCCCCGTTTTATTTCTGAAATACCACAGACCCCATGGGCGCCTCATTCACCGTCAGGGAAAAGATATCAGGCCGGGCATAGTGGCCGTCCGTATCCAGCACCATGGCGGATTCGGTGATACCCTTAAGATCCAGATCCGCCATGAAGATATCCCGCTTTTCGTATACAGGTTCGGTCACGTACCCTGCGTCCGGCCCAATGGCGGCACTGCCCCCCGTCATGAGCAGTGTGTCCCCGCCCCCCTGGATTGAAGCTAACATATCCCGGGCTTCCGGGGCATCAATGTCCAGTGAGTCGAATCCGGACAACGCCTCTGCCTTGGTCATCACCGTGCCGCAGGCCAGGACAAAACACCGGCCTTCAAAGGCGTAGTGGCGGGAGGCGATCTGGTGGAGATCGATCACCGACGGCCACTGGGCCGCATGAATAACCTCTTTTTTGGCATGCATGGCAGCCCTGGCCAGTGGCATCCAGTGTTCCCAGCAGATCAGACCGCCCACACATCCGACAGCCGTGTCCATGGTGGACAGTGTGGACCCGTCTCCCCATCCCCAAATCAGTTTTTCGTTGTAGGTGGGCATGAGTTTTCTGTGCACCACGGCTTTCCCGCCGGTTGAAGGGCAGAAGACCATGGTGTTGTAGAGGGTGTTTCCGTCAATTTCATGACACCCCATGACAAGATCCACCTTGTTTTTCCCTGCCATCTGAGACAGTTTTTTCAGCTCAACCTCTGTTACGGCATTCTCGCATAAAATTCTGTAAAGGGACTTGGCCCCGGGTTGATTCCACATGGCTGCCCCCTTTGCGTTATCCAGCCAGACCGGATATCCGGGCAGCCAGGTTTCGGGAAAGACAACAAGCCCGGCACCTGCCCCAGCAGCCTTTTCGATAAGATCTTCAGTTTTTTCCATACTGGCTTTAAGGTTGAGAAATACAGGGGATTCCTGAATCATGGCGGCGGATATTGTAACCTTCTCAGTCATGGGTGACGTTCCTTTTGCTGTGATAAAGATTTTATTTTCCTTCACATATCAGATAGGGAATAGTTTTTGCAATTAAACATTTATGAAGAAAAGGCCGAAATAACAGGTAGACACAAGCCTTTTCGCAACACCGGCAAAGCATACGAAACGCATAAAATTGCACACCGGATTCATTTATATGATTTACAAAGCCGGCTGTTTTGGTTTACAAATATGGGCTAAAAAACAGATATTGACCATCACCCAAAACAACATAAACACTGACATAAAAGAAGAGTAAAGCAACCATGATCAGAACAGGTATTGCAGGCGCATCCGGATACACAGGGGTAGAACTTACAAAGCTGATTTCAAACCATCCCGAGGCCCGTCTTGAGGTTATTACCTCAAGTTCCTACGAAGGAAAGGCCCTCACCGATATTTTCCCATCCATGCGCGGATTTGAATCCCTGGTTTGTGAAGCCTTCAATGCCGACGATCTTGCCGGCCGGGTAGATGTTATGTTTCTGGCACTTCCCCATAAGGTGTCCATGGATTTTGCGCCCCAGCTCATAGATAGAGGTATCAAGGTGGTGGACCTCTCAGCTGACTTCAGATTTGCCGATGCCAAAGCCTATGAAGCCGCCTATCAGCCCCACACGGCAATCGACCTTCTCTCGGAAAGCGTTTACGGGTTGTGCGAATTGTTCCGTGATGAAATAAAGTCAGCACGAATTGTGGGCAACCCGGGATGTTACCCCACCTCCATTCTGCTGGCGCTGGTGCCACTGATCAAAGAGGGACTGATTTCCACGGAAGGTCTGATTTCCGATTCCAAATCCGGTGTCAGCGGTGCGGGAAGATCATTGTCCCTGGCCACCCATTATTGCGAAGTGAACGAATCATTCAAGCCCTATAAGGTCGGGAACCACCGGCACACCCCGGAAATTGAGGAGATCCTGAGTCAGACCGCAGGCACTGATGTCTCCCTGACCTTTGTTCCCCACCTGGTCCCCGTCACCCGGGGCATGGTCTCCACCATGTATGCCACTGCAAACCAGGGTGTGACCGAAGAAAAAATCAGAGAAACATATGCGCACTATTATAAGGATGAACCCTTTGTCCGGATGTTGAACCCCGGAGAATTCCCGGCCATGTCCCACGTGCGGGGTACCAATTGCTGCGATATCGGCTGTCATCTTGAGGCATCCGGTAACCGGCTTATCCTGGTTTCCGCCATAGACAATCTGCTAAAGGGGGCTGCAGGCGCCGCAGTCCAGAACATGAATATCATGTTTGATTTGCCGGAAACTGCCGGGCTGGATGCGGTCCAGACGCCGCTATAGCCCATTAATTGCTTGACATCAGCGGGATTTCATTTATAAGAGAGTGAAGATGAAAAAAAGATTAAAAATTTGGTTTCACTCCGGCGGCAGCTCGGATATTAAAGAAATATCCGTTTACAAACCCCTCGCTCTCTTTCTCTTTTTTCTGATGCTCGGGGCGGCAGGCGGCCTGTCCTATCTTGGATATGACTATTATCACTTAAAAAAAATATCCTTTGATAACGCCAGCTTGAACCGAACCATCGACTCCCAGACCGGGGAACTCTTAAACCAGCGAAAACAGGTACAGACCTTTGCCAAGGAGATTGAGCGGCTCAAGACCCAGGTGAAACATCTGGCCAAACTGGAAGATCAGGTGAGGCTGATTGCCGATATCCAGAAACGGGGAGATTCCTCCAG
>JAKSBB010000528.1 GCA_022361315.1 Desulfobacterales bacterium | reverse complement strand
TGAGCGGGACCGGGACATTTTTAAAGACATAGATGACCCTGATCTGGACGATACCGGCCTGATACTGAGGTGGGTGGAATACCGGCGGCTTCTCTTCGCAAATGACAAAGGAAACAGGGAACTTCTCCCCGGTCTTATGTATGCCTCCTTTTACCGTTGGGCAGCCCGGGGGATGACGACAGCAGGTTTTGTGCTGGGCATTCTCATGGCCTACGCCTTTCTGGCCTATCACGGCAGCCAGCCGGTCAACGTAACGGTTTTTATCACCTTTTTTATTCTGTTCCAGGGGCTGCTCTCCCTGACGGCGCTGGGGGTGATGCTGCTCCGGATATATAGGAATCGGGCCGGTCCTAACAGGCCGCCTGTGGTACAGACACTTTTTGCCTCTTTTTTCTATCAGCGGCTGAACCGCCTTGCGGAACGGGCGGCAGACCTCCCCGGCGGCGGCCACCTGAAAACCCTGGGGGAAAAAGGTGCCTTCCTGAACATGAAGAACCGGGAATACAAAGGCATCGTCTTCTGGCCCTTTTTCTGCCTCACCTCCCTGTTTGCCCTGGGGTTTTCCTCCGGCGCCTTCTGCGGAACCCTGTTCCGGGTGGCGGTCACGGACCTGGCCTTCGGATGGCAGTCAACCCTGTTTACCTCCGGGGCCCAGATCCACAGCTTTGTGTCGTGGCTGGCCCTGCCCTGGTCGTGGATAATGCCCGAAGCCCTGGCCGCCCCGAGCCTGGCGGAGATCGAGGGCAGCCGGATTCTGCTCAAAGAGGGCATCGCAGGCCTTGCCACAGCCCATCTGGTGGCCTGGTGGCCATTTCTGTGCATGGGGATTCTGGTATATGGCGTGCTTGCCAGGGCCGGATTGGTGGTTGCCGGGAACCGTGCACAGAAAGGGGCCCTGGCGCGATTTGATTTCAGCAGGCCCAAGTTCCGGCGTTTGGCGGGGCGGATGCGGTCTCCCCGTATGAAAGTGACGATTAGAGAAACCGGCGGCAGCGATGCATCCCCAAGATCCCCCCTGCCGGTTCCGGAAACCCGGGCAACATCCCCCGGCACGCCGGAACGGGATATCCCCGACACTGTAGAACCCACGGTGCCTGTACCGGAAGACAATACCGCTGCCACAGCCATGGTATTGGGTTCTGCACGTGTTTACCCCGAATCCGCCCTTCCACCTGTTCGGGAAGCGCTAAAAACTCAGTTGCGCATCGGTTCCGTAAATATTGTTCATGTGACGTTTGATATCACTGAAGACGGCGAAATGTTCCGGAAGAAGGCCGGCAATCAGTCTGCCACTGGCCCTGTGGTGGTGCTCCAGGAAGTCTGGCAGCCACCCATCCGGGGGCTGCTGCTCTACTTCCGGGAATTAAAAGCTCAGGTTTTCCCCGACCGCCCCATCTGGATTTTTCTCACCCAGACCCCCGGGGAGGAAGAGATGGGGGTGGCAGGTGACGACCCTGACTTCCAGGTGTGGCAGACCGCTGTGGCCCAACTCAAAGATCCAGAAATTATTGTTGAAAGGTGGATGCCATGAATGCGCACCCCATCCCTGAATTCGCCGTATTGGGTCATCCCAACGAAGGCAAATCCTCCGTGGTATCCACCCTCACCGAGGATGACAACATAAAAGTCAGCCGGGTGCCGGGGGAAACCACCGTATCCCGGGCCTACACCGTGAAGATCGACAGCCGGGAGATTATCCGTTTTGTGGATACCCCGGGGTTCCAGGCACCGCGGCAGACCCTGGCCTGGTTCCGGGAAAATCCGGGGCCCGATCTGGTGGACCGGTTTCTCAGCCACTTTAAAACAGATCCCTTCTTTGCCGATGAGTGCGAACTTTTGACCCCGGTGGCCCGGGGGGCTGGCATCATCTATGTGGTGGACGGTTCCAGGCCGGTCCGGGACGATGACCTGGCGGAAATGGAAATTCTGAGGCTCACCGGCAGGCCGAGAATGGCGGTGATCAACAGCAAATCCCTGGAACGGGACTATACGGATGAGTGGAAGACCGAATTCCGGAAGTATTTCAACGTGATCCGGGTGTTCAACTCAAACCGGGCAGATTTCTACGAACGCATCCGTATGCTGGAAAGCCTGAAAGCCATTGACCAGGACTGGGAAGTTGGCATTGAAGCTGTAATCCGGGCCTTTAAGGAGGACTGGGAGCGGCGGAACCGTATGGCCTGTGCCTATATTACCCACGGCATTGAAACCATGGTGGGGTATGTCCGGGCCGGAAAGGTCACCTCCCGCATTGATCCGGTACGCCTCAAGGAAGACCTGGTCCGGGACTATCAACAGGAAATCCGGAATATTGAAAAGACCATGTTCAATCACATCCGGGAGTTATTCCGCCACAATCTTTTCGACTATCCGTTGCCCGAGTATTCCGTGCTCCGCCACGATCTTTTTTCCGACCGGACCTGGGAGATGCTGGGCCTCACCCGGAAGCAATTGACCACAGCCGGTGCCCTTGTGGGGGGAACTGTGGGGGCTGTGCTGGATACGGCTGCGGCCGGTCTGACCTTCGGTGTGTTTACCGCCATCGGCTCAGCCATCGGTGCCGGTTCCGCCCTGATGGGGGTGAAAAAACTCACCCAACGCGGGGGAAAAGGCCTGGCCGGGGACCGCCTCCGGGTCGGGCCCAATGAGAATATCCAGTTCATGTATGTCCTGATGGACCGGGCGATCCTCTACTACACCCATATGGTGCGACGATCCCATGGCCGGAGGGACATGCCGGCAACAGCGGCATCAGTAAATACCGGGAAGATGGGGGTGTCCACCGGGCTGACACCGGATCAGCAGAAGATCTGCACCGCATTTTTCAAGCGTGCCAGGGGCAAGGCCGGCATGATGGACAAGACGGATTCTCCGGATTTTGCCCTGCTCATCAGCAAGCTGATGGAGACGGCGGTCTCCCTGGATGAAGCCCCGGATTAATCATCCGAGAAAAAATCAAATATATCAAAGACGGTATCCACGGCTTTCACAGCGGTTTTCACTTTAGAGTGGCTGTGACTTTTGAGAATCTTTGTCTTTTTGATGCTGGTGGTCTGCCCTTTGGCGGCAGACCGCTGAATGATCTTATTTAGTTCCCCGCAATCCAGCCATATGCCGCTGCACTGGGGGCAATAATCGATTTCCACACCTTTGCGATCTGCAATTTTCAGTTTTACATTTACGCACGTCGGGCAGCGTTTATCCATTTGTTCTCCTTTATTGGGCTATTGAAGAGAATTCCCCTTTGATTTCATAAGTCTCCAACACTGTGGTGTGTTTGTCAAACAAGGGGCGTCAAATATGGGGTGCCGATGGGTTGGGGATTGCCTGGTGAATCGATTATTGATAGGGTGCTTCCAACATCTTAATCAGGAGGCAATTCTATGAAAACGATGATATGGGTTATCTCGCTGGCCTTCATGTCTGTTGTCGGCTATGGCATTTATTTTCTCAACGGCGCCCTGCCCATCGGCACGGGATATTCAGCCAAATATATTTGCTCCCAGGTATTTCTGGCCGGCCGCGACGCGGACCTGGTCTTCACCGAGGATGTCAAACCGACCCATCCGTTGTTTAAAACGGTGATCCCTTCGGTTGATTACACCAACCAGACGGTTACCGCGGCTGCTTTCGGATTCTGGAAACCAATGACTGCGGTATATCGTGAGGGATGCGGGTGCACCCTGGCCGTGGATACGGACCGGGAAACACTCAGGGCCCAGGCTGCATCCATTCCGCCCATGGATCTTCGCCGAACGGATGACCTCTGGCCCCTGGGACGCCGGACCGAACCGGACGCGCTGCCGGATATCGTTGATGTGAATGCGTTGAATCTGGTTCTGGACGAGGCATTTACGGAACCCGGCCCGGACAGTCAGCGCAACACCCAGGCCATTGTCGTCGTTTTGGGAGACCAATTGATTGCCGAACGATACGCCGAAGGGTTTGACTGGAATACACCGGTTTTGGGTTGGTCCATGGCCAAAAGTGTGACCGCAGTCCTGGCCGGTATTCTGGTTAAAGACGGTGTGTTGGACCCGGAACAGCCTGCACCGGTGGCCGCCTGGAAAGGCGCAGACGATCCCCGGGGGGCAATCACACTGGATATGCTGCTGCGCATGTCTTCCGGACTGAGCTTTGAGGAAAGCTACGCCCCGTTCGCCGATGCCACGGACATGCTTTACGCCAGTCGGAGTATGGCCGATTTTGCTGCGGCAAAACCCCTGGCTGCCGCACCTAATACCCTCTGGAACTATGCCAGCGGTACCTCGAATATTCTTGCCCGCATTATCACCGATCATTCTGGAGGAGATTTGGCCGGCGAAAATCTGGCCGGAGGCGATCTGGTGTCGGTGGTTGCGTTTACCCGGGATCGCCTGTTCCGGAAAATCGGGGCCTACTCCGCCCTCATCGAACCGGATGCCTCGGGGAGTTTCGTGGGGTCCTCCTACATGTTTGCAACCCCCCGTGACTGGGCCCGGTTCGGCCTTCTCATGAAAAACGACGGTGTCTGGAAGGGAGAGCGAATTCTGCCTGAAGGGTGGACCGGCTATGTCACCCGGCCGACACCCGGTGCCCCAATGGGTGAATACGGTGCTCAGTTCTGGCTCAATGCCGGTGCACCGGATCATCCGGAGAACCGGCTGTTCCCCAGCCTGCCCCGGGATCTTTACTATTGCGGCGGCTTTAACCAGCAGATCGTTGCCGTCATTCCATCCTTCGATCTGGTTGTGGTCCGCATCGGGGTCACCCATGATGATTCCTGGGATCATGAAACCTTTCTTCGCAAGGTCATTCAAACCATCCGGGGGTGACGCTTTATTCGGGGGAGATGAAAAAAAACTTGTCACTCCCTAAGTGTTGGGCCTATAACCGTTAGGTCAGGTCACAACACAGCTAAAGAGGGAGTGCATATATGCTTTCGGATCTCTTCAGCCCGGTGCAAATCGGGCCTATGGCGGTGAAGAACCGCCTGCTCATGTCTGCCATGAGTATCAACTTCGGTGTGGATGACAATTGCCATGTAACGGATCAGCTGATTGAATATTTCGTGGCCCGGGCCCGGGGTGGCGCCGGGATGATGCTGGTGGGAGGCGGTTCCGTTCATCCCGGCGGTCAGGAACTGCCGGATCTGCCCCAGATGTACGACGATTCCTGTATCCCGTCCCTGAAAAAAATGGTGGAAAAGGTAAAAGCCTACGATACCTGGTTCGGCGTGCAGCTCATGCACGGGGGACGGCAGTCCTACCTGCCGGAAAAGGTTGCGCCTTCCGCAATTCCCGCCCCTGCCGTGGTCAAAGGTGAGGTGAGGGCGCTGGAAATCCATGAGATAAAAGAGCTGGCGAACTGTTTCGGAGAATCTGCCCGCAGGTGTAAGGAAGCCGGGTTTGACTTTGTTGAAATCCACGGTGCCCACGGGTATCTGATCAACCAGTTTCTGGCGCCTAACTCAAACATACGGACAGGTGAATACGGGGGCAGTTTTGAAAGCCGGACCCGCTTTCTGTTCGACATCATGGCCGCCATCCGTGACAAGGC
>JAKSBB010000036.1 GCA_022361315.1 Desulfobacterales bacterium | reverse complement strand
CAGTCCAAAAATCTGTCATCCATTGATTTTAAAGGATATGTCAAGAAACTGGTCAGAAACCTGCGCACGACCTTTGACCGATCCAACCCGGATATGGACATTCGGATCGACATCCGGGATGTGTTTATTGATATCGACCTGGCGATTCCCTGCGGTCTGATCATCAATGAACTGGTCTCAAACGCATTTAAGTATGCGTTTCCCGGGGACACCGCCGGAATACTGAATATCTCCATGTATATCGAAACGGATGTGGTCTTTCTGCGTATTGAAGACAACGGTGTCGGTCTGCCCGAAGACCTGGAACCCGCCACAACGCCTACCCTGGGTATTAAGCTGGTTCAAAACTTGGTATCACACCAGCTTGCCGGAGAGCTTACCATCAGCCGGGAGCACGGCACCGGTTTCGACATCCGGTTCGGTATACCCCATAAAGCTTCCGTTTAGTTCCGGAGCACAGGATCAGCGTCTGGAAGATGCCGCCATCAAAAGGCCTAACCCCACGAATAAAGAGCCGCTGGCACGATTCATCCATTGCCGCCGGGAAGGGCGAGTAAGCCAGTTCTTCGCCTGATGGGCCAGGATGGCATAGGCCATCAGGAAGAAAAATGAAAAACTCATCAAAGTCAGTATCAGCGCTGAAAACTGTGGAATTAGTGCGTGATCGATGCTTATAAATTGGGGGAAAAGTGCCGTCAGAAATACAATGGACTTGGGGTTGGAGACGGCGACCCCAAAGGCCTGGATAAAGATCCGGCTGCCAGGTTCTTCCGATCGGTTGTTATCAATCTCGTCCGGCATCAGCCCGGGCTGGCAGAAGATTTGAACAAAGCCCAGGTAAATCAGATAGGCTGCCCCTGCATATCTCACCAGGGTGAACAGAGTTTCCGACGCTTCGAGAATTGCACCCAGCCCGGAAACGGCGATAACCCCTAACACAAAAAGTCCGGTGATGTTACCAAGGGCGGAGAACACAGCCTTTTTCCATCCGTATAACCCGGATTTGTTCATAATGAAAAATACCGCCGGTCCCGGCGTTGCCGTTGCTACAAATACCAGTGACAGATAGACTAACCAACCGGTCATAATAATATCCTTAGTTAATATCCCTTTTCTAAATTTACAGGGTTTGCAAGTGCTTTCCCGTTTCTGAGTCTTTCCAGGTTTTCCAGGATTTGCGGGGCAACGGATGCCGGATCTGTCTGGCTTGAAACATGCGGGGTAATCCGGATTCGGGGATGTGCCCAGAACGGATGGCTACCGGGCAGGGGTTCGGTTTCAAATACATCAAGACAGGCACCGGATAAAAGCCCCTTGTCCATTGCCGGAATAAGATCTTCTTCCTTCAGGTGTCCGCCCCTGCCCACATTGATGAGATATGCCCCGGAGGGCAGATGGGCAAAATGGTCAAGATTCAGGATATGCCGGGTGGCGGAAGTCAGGGGCAGCAGGCAGATTAAAACCCGGCAACGGCTTAAAAAATCCGGCAGTTGTTTCTGCCCGTGAAAGGTGGTAACTCCGGGAAGTCCGCCTTCCGTATTCCGCCAGCCTGCCACGGGAAAACCTTCTTTTGTTAGCCGAAGTGCGGCAGCCGTTCCAAGTTGGCCAAGCCCCATGATGCCCACCGGGCAATCCGCCTTGTCCATGGGGGGACGCGGCTGCCATCGTTTCCGGGATTGATCTGCCTGATAGATATCAAGCTGCCGGAAATGGGACAGTACAGCCAGCAGAACGTATTCCGCCATATCGCGGATCAGATGCGTGTCCACCAGCCGGACCACGGGAACCCCTTCGGGCAGATCCGGGTCCGACAGCAAATGGTCGACACCCGCGCCCATGGAGGAAATACATTGAAGGTTCGGATATGCCTTCAACACACCCGGCGGATGCGCCCAGGTCAGTGCCATTTCAACATCTTCTCCGGGACCGTCATCAGGCCAGACCCGGAGGTCCAGATCATTGATACCCAGTTTCCGGGCCTGGTCGTTCAGCACAGTTATCCAGGGGTTAAGGTCCCAGTTGGGGCAGATAATCGTCACGGCCATGGCAGACTCCCTGTCCCGTTTATATGGTCAACAGCTTTTCGTTGGATTTGAGGATTTCCGTAAGCGGCGCTCCCCAGTATTTAACCTCGACACCAAGGGCTTCAACCTCGGCCGTGACACCGAGTTGATCCGTACAGGCTTTACAGGCCGTTACATGAACCCCTTTTTCCTGTGCGTCCCGGATCATTTCCTGAATTTCCTTATCTTCGGCGGCCAGTTTTGCCGGAGCGCCCCAGATGATCAGGGTGGCGTACTCCCACCAGCCGTGGATCAGGCTGTTTACCGTGTACATGAACACCATTTTTTCTGCTGTCAGCTTGTCCGCATTGGTCCATAGAAGATACAGATGATTTTTTTCGCTCATTTGGCCTCCCTTTCGTTTTGCCGGGCCGATACGCAGTTTTTTCGCTGCTGCAGGCGTCCCGGCGTTTATTTGGTGGTTTTGGTCAGATCAATATTCAGGGCGTAGGCGCCGCCTTCCAGCTTGGCTGTGACAGGGTATACGCCCTTTTCAAATACCTTAAGCATGGCCCGGTTGGAGGAAAGCACGTCGGCCGTCATTTTGACATACCCCTTTTCTTTGGCCAGCCTGGCCAGCATCTGGTAGAGGAAGGTCGCGATGCCGTAGCCCTGGTAGTTTTCATCAACGACAAAGGCAATATCCACCACGGGTTTGTCCGGGTATTTGGCGATCCGGGCTTCCGCGATGAGGGTCTGTTTTTCAGGATCTCCTGCCAGACCCACCACGGAGATCACATCCCGGTAGTCCACATTTACGTAGGCCTGCATTTTGGCGTGGGGCATGGATTTGATGGGGCTGAAGTACCGGTAATAGATGGCCTTGTCCGAAAACCGGTAAAAGAGCCTGCGCATCTGTTCCTCGTCCGAAGGTTTGATGGCCCTGAACCGCACCTGGAGATCGTTTTTGAAGGTATGGCGGGTTTCGATTTCTTTGGGATAAAAGTGGGCGGAATCTTCAATGAACATCTGGTCCGGATAGAGGAGGTTTTCCATCTTACCGCCGTCCACAAGACCGGGACGGTCTTCCGGATGTGCGATCTCAATAAGGGCCTGGGCCCTTTCCCGCAGGGTCCGCCCCCTCAGGTGAGCCACCCCGTATTCGGTGACCACCAGATCGACGGATTCGGGCAGACTGAGCAGTTCCGGGCTTTCGTCCAGGAAAAGCCTGATGTTTGCCACCCCGTCCCGGTTCCGGCTGGGCAGGGCCACGATGGTGTACCCGCCCTGGGAGATCTCCGCACCGTTGAGGATATCGGCGATTTGTCCGGGACCGGCGGAGACGGCGGAGGAACTCTCATGAAGGGCCACCCGGCCCGACAGATCCACCCGGCGGACGGGGAGTACCATAACGAACCTGCGGTTCCTTCCGATCTCCATGGGGTTAAATACCTTCTCGAGGGCCTGGAATTCCACCATGGGGTTTTTGTTCAGCCATTCCATCAGTTCTTTGGACCCCAGGGCATAGGTGGTCAGGGACCGCCCCCTGAACATACCTTTCCGGCGGTTGGTGACGGCGCCGCTTTCCACAAGTTCCATCAGGGCATCGGTAAAGAAGGGGGTGTGGATACCCAGGTCCTTTTTTTTAGACAGGTATTTTGGAAGGGCCTCAAATATAGGGCCGTAGGTAAAGGCCAGGCAGGTGCCGTCCTCAATGACGGAAGCGGCGTTTTCTGCTATTTTGTCAAACACCGGTTCCACCGGATACCTGGGGAAGTAGAACGGCGGTGCCGTGGATTCCACCAGCATATCAAATTCGTCAATGTGAACAAAGGTGTCCCCCAGGGTAAATGGGATATCTTCGTTGATTTCTCCCACAACGATATCCGCATGTTTCATGGCCCGGCGGGAAATATCCACACCCAGGCCCAGGCTGCAATACCCTGTTTCATTGGGGGGGGAAATCTGGACAAAGGCCACTTCCACGGGGATCAGTCCCTCTTTCAGCAGAGCGGGAACAGAGGAGAACCTGGAGGGAATCATATCCACACGGCCGGCAGTGATGGCCTGGGCAGACACCCAGCCTGAGAAAAAGGTCCTGAGCCGGTACCTCCGGGTTTCAAGGGCCTTATAGGAAATGGCGTCTCCAAAGCTCAGGAGCTGGATCAGCGTCAGATCTTCCAGACGGTGGCCTTCTGCGCTCATCAGGGCGTTCACCAGGGTTCTGGGTTCTGCTGATCCGGTGCCGATGAAGATGTGCATGCCGGGTTCTATTTTTTTCAGTACCTCGTCCGTGGAAACGGTGAGTTTTTTCCACGCGGGTGCTTTTTTCTTAAACATGGGGTCCTGCCTTTGGGAAATGAGTTACCCCGAATCACGTCGCGGGGGCGTATAGAACTTGTTATATACCAGGGTGAGAAAAACGGCCAGCATTACCGAAGAAAGGCCGATGATTACACTGAGATAAACCGGTGCGGTGAGGGACAACCGGATGAGCAGGGTGGCCAGGGCATACCCGGAGTTTCTGAAGACGGCCGGAAACTGGGGCAGGAAAATCTGGGCCAGCAACACCATGAGAATGTCCGAAAAAATCAATACGGTGTAAAAGGATTGAAAAAAGTTGAATGCGGGCTGCCCCGAAAGTTTGAGCATCCCGTTGTAAATCCCCATGCCGCAGAAAACCACCAGCATGGACAGGGCAACGGTTTTTTTAGCGGCAATGAACCGGTCCAGGGACGGTCCCGGAGCCAGTGCCTTGTCCAGCCGCTTCTGCATTGCTGCGTATATACCCAGCAGGGTAAATATGGCAACGGCACCGAAACCGTATGAGAGAATGTGCCACAGTACCTCGTTGTGCTGATCCAGGGAAATGGGCTCGGGCAAAACCGAAAGTTCCTTGAAGGCGTTTCGCAGGAAGATCAGGGCCAGGATTTCAAATTGCTTGCCAAGGGCTCTGGACATGGAGCCGGGCAGGGTGACAATCATGCCTATAATTTCCATGACCAGCACCAGCAGGAAGGCCAGGTTGATGGCCATGTAGTGACTTGTGGGAACCTGGAGTGCCAGGGAGGACGGCAGCATGCCGTGCCTGTTAAATTCAATGACCGCCAGGCTGAGCAAAAAGATCAGTACCAGCAGGGCAGATACGGTCTTGTGGGTCGTGTCCCTGTGCCAGAAATTGCGGAGCCTGTCGAAAAGGTCCGAGCATATGTTCAGAAGATTGTCCATTCCCCGGGAAAAACATACCCCCGGGAAATGATCCCGGGGGAAGATTAGGTTTATTGGTTTTTTAGTTTTTCAATATTATCCCTGGCAAATTCGATGGAGGGGTCTATTTTCAGAGCCATTTCATAATACTGGATGGCCAGCTGGGGTTCACCCAGCTCCCTGTAGCAGGAACCGATATTGGCGTAGTTGATGGCCAGGGACGGGTCTACTTCAAGGGCTTTTTCAAAGTTTTCAATGGCCGGCTCAAAGGATTTGCTCATGAAGTGGCAGGCGCCGGCAGTGTTGAACATATCCGGCCGCTGTGGATCAATGGCAAGGCCCTTTTGGCAGGTGTCTATGGCCCTGTCATATTGCTCCAGGTCCTTTAGACAGGCGGCCATGTGAGAATAAATATCCGGCAGGTTCAGCTGGGCCGGGTCTCTTTCCAGGGCGGTTTCAAATTCTGTGAGCGCCTCTTCATGGTCGTAGATAGCCGCCAGCATCAATCCTTTGTAGAAACTGGTGTAGTATTGACCGGGAAGGGCCTCTTCCAGGTTGTCCAGGCGAACCAGGGCCTGGAGGGGGTCAAAGTTTTCCGTAATCAGGCGGGCCGAGAACATACCGACGCTGGCCGCAGCTGCCCTTTCCCGGAAGTGGGCGCCGGGCATGATGGAATAGAAGGCGGGGATTTCAAGCCCATCGTGCATGGTGTTGATCACAAGCAGATCAAAGCCCCGTTCTTCCAGGGTCTTCACCAGGTTTTCCACCTCTGTCCGGATGTTGTCCGAGGACAGGTCGGGCAGATCCTGGGCGTCCACCATGGTTTTGGGATGGGTGATGAATGCTGCATCTTTGATGTCGGTGAATTTGGGCAGTCCGGATGCCACGTAGTTGGAGCCGGAGTTGAAATCCCCAGCCAACTGAGCCACTTCTGTGAGGGCACGGCTCATGGCTTTCTCCGGGTCCGGTGAGGTGCCGGCAGTCCAGACAATTTCACTGAGATCCGGGAATGTGGCCGGGTCCCAGGCCATGACACCGATGGTGGGAACCCCCGTATCCAGGGAGAAGTCCGTGGCAAATACCTCTATGCCCTGTGCCTTGTATTTGGCCAGCATCTCTTTAACCAGAGGATCGGTAAAGGATTCCAGACGGATACCCGGAACATCCAGGCGGCCGTGGCTGACAAGGGAAGAGGTGTGGCGTTCCACGAGCTCGCAGATACCCTGGCTCAGGGCCTCTTCCTGGCAGTTACCTGCGCTGGGACCGTTGAACTCGTTGATCATATAAAACCAGTTAAAGGGAATATTCACCACTTTTTTGCGGGTGATATTGTAGCCCTTGGTCCACTGCAGCGGCAGACGGTCGAATACGGGCTTGACCTTCAGGGCATCTGCTTCGTTGTCGTGAACGGATTTGATGATCTGGTCGTAATCAAAAGCCTCGTCCCCCAGTTCCCCAGGTGTGGCGTAAAAGAAGTTTTCTTCCTTGTTTACAAAGGAGAAGAATGAAAAACGTTCTCCCAGCTCCATCACCGCACTGGCTTCGGACTGCTCCGGTGTACCGCCTTTTCCCATCTGCTTGTTGGTGCCGGTGACCTTTTTGGCATCCACACCGCATTCTGAAAAGAATACCGGGATGTCCAGCCTGCCGTTGTCGATTCGGCGGGTCTGGCTCAATATATCCAGATCCAATGCGGCTGTCTTCTCCTTGAACCGGCGGACGGTTTCTTCGGGAGACATGATTTTATCCTGATCGTAGGTATAGCCTTTTTTGGCATCTTGTAATTTTATTTCATAACCCATGGCTTTGCTGCTGCCTTTCTGAATTTTAGGGATACTTTCGGTTTATGTTTTTTATTTCTCCACCAGTTGGATGGTATCTCCGGTCGTTATGGTGCCGCCCACAAGGATTTTTGCAAACACCCCTTCTTTGGGCATGATACAATCTCCGGTCCGGTAAAAGATGGCGCACTTCTTATGGCATTCCTTACCGATCTGGGTGATTTCCACCAGGGCATCATCCCCCAGTCTGACCTGCTGGCCAAGGGGCAAAGATTTCCAGTCAACCCCTGTGGTGGCAATGTTTTCGGCAAAATCCCCGAAGTTGAGCTTAAAATCATCGGTTTCAGCCTTCCGGATGCTTTCCGCGGCCAGAAAGCTGAGCTGCCGGTGCCAGTCACCGGCATGGGCGTCACCTTCTATACCATGATTTTCAATGAGTTGCACACGGTCCACGCAGGTTTTGGTGGTACCTTTCTTTTTGCTAACAGCAATGGATACGATTTTCATTGTCCTGTCCCGGTTCTTTTTTGTGTTCAAGTGGCCGGTTTAACTGGCCTAAGTCTACAATTATATCACAATGTGGTACACAAATTCAATATAAACCCTGGGAAATATAAACTCAGGATTGGGTAGATGATGCGGGAAGAGACAATAATTAAAGGCTTTCGGGCAGGTTATATCCAAGCTGATTCAGCCAGGCGTTAGCCTCTTGCCTGTTGAGAAACAGGCGGGGGATGAAGTTTTCAACACCCTTCAGCATGTTCTCCATCTGCCAGCGTTTGGTTTCCGAATCTCCGATGACAAATGCTGCGTGGGTGGGATTGTTGCTGTAGTTCCGGTTGGATTCCCAGAGTTTGTTTTCCGCTTCAGGTGTGTTGAGTTCCCAGTGACTCAGATCGATAAACACAGCCCATGGCCGCTTGGCGTAAAACCTGTCGGTGACCCCTTTGAGATCCGCTATATAATCGTCAACAACCCGATCATCCCAGGCTGACAGGATCGTTATCATCAATAGTTTGGGCAATGGGGTGAGGATGTAATAGTTGGTTTCGATCTTGGCGTCCATGGAGATAAGTTACAATGCCGGGAGGCTTCGGTCAATCCTGTGATGAATTTGCCTGAAATGGGGGCCTGGGGCAAAAAAATGAACCAGAAAAGGTTGCCGGAATGTGGCACAATTCAAAATGGGGTATGCGCAGGGTTTAAAAGACCATGGCATAGATCTGGCCATGGTTCTTCCAGATTTGGGTATCGCAGCCCTTGATGCTGGTGAGAAAACGGCTGCCGTCCGTCATGTCAAAGGCGAGATGGTCGGTGTTCATAATGAATAAAGACCCCGCCTTTCCTTCCTTTTCCACCACAAGATAAGCTGCCCTGCAGTCCCCCAATGCACAGAGACGGCCACCCAGAAGAACACAGCCCAAGGCATCGAAATCCGGAAGGAGTACCTTGAAACCCAGTTCCCGGGTGAGCAGGGTCAGGGCGTCTTCAGTTTCCCGGGCATCAAATGTCATATACCGATTCCCCTGCAGATGGTCAGAAACGGCCTGGTGGCTAATCTGATTCAAGTCCTTAAATATGGGGGAACCGGGGGATAAATATTGGATAATAGAAAGGACCAGGATAATTGCACCGGCGAATATCGAGGTGGCTGTCAGGGCAATCCCGGCTTTCTTAAGATAAACGGATAAGAATCTGTTTTTTGATTCATGGTCGAGGGAGACATCCACCCGGTCAGCGAGACTGTGAGGCAACTCCACCAGAGAGAATGCCCGGGAAATCTCCTGCTCAAGTTCCGAATCCTTTTTGAATAGTTGCTCACACTCGTGGCAGACAGCCATATGGCTGACGGCATCCCGGGGAAGGACGCAGTCCTGTATATCCCTGGCAGTCAGCCAATGGTGGAAGTCGTTACAGTCCATCCGTTTATTTTGCAGTTTTTTTGAATTCTGTGAAATCAATGTCCAAAACGTTTTCCCTTGAATTCTTCTGGCATTTGATCAACCCGCTTTTCAACCCTTCCCTGGCGCGGGTCAGCCTGGACATCACCGTTCCGATGGGAATTTCCAGGGTTTTGGCAATGTCCTTGTAAAGCATCTCATCCATATAGTAGAGCATCAGCACTTCCCGGTATTTTACCGGGAGTTTGTCAATGGCTTCCTTGAGCAGCTTGTTGCTTGAGTCCTTTGCCAGCATTTCTTCGGCATCCTTCTGCCGGATATGCTGTTTTAAGAACTCTATATAATCAGCCTCCTGGAGCCGCTGCCTGGACTTTTCCTTATGGCAGCTTTTCAGGAAGTTGTTGCGCAGAATTCTCAGCAGCCAGGGCTTGCACCTGGAGGGATCCTTGAGCTGATGGAACTTGTTATAAGCCATCAGATAGGTCTCTTGGACAATATCCTCGGCATCAAACACGTTGCCGGTATACTTCAGGGCAACATTATACAGAAGTTTCATGTGCGGATAAGTCAATTGCTTGAACTTCTGTTTTGAACCTTCTTTTTTTATTCTCATGGACTCATTTCCCGGCTATGCCTCCTTACGCTCTAAGGTAATCAGGATCGGGGGCAATGCAAACAGCCGGAAGGTTTTTGTTTGAGTCCGGAAGGTCCGGTGACTTTATTTTAAGAGTGGTAAACTGTGGATTTTATTCCATGGATCCGGTTTGGGGAAACGGCTCAAGGTGAACCATGACATCAATTATTCTGTCATTTTTCCGGATGAGCACATCCTTGACCTTTTCCGAGATGTCATGGCCCTTGGAAACGGTGAGTTCACCGTCCACTTCCAGATGGAGATCCATGTAAAATGAGCCGGCCAGTTTTCGGGTCCGTATCTTATGGACACCCAGGACCCCCGGTGTATTGGTGATGGTTTGCTCCACCGTTTTGAGATCACTTTGTGACATGGAGGTGTCGAGCAGTTCCCCGATACTTGAGGTAAGGATATCCAGACCCACCTTTACGATGAAGACGGAAACAATGATGGCACCCACCTGGTCCAGAAAGGCAAGGCCGGGATTGATGAGGGATGCGGTTACAGCAACAAGTACGGGCAGGGACGACAGGGCGTCCGTCCTGTGATGCCAGGCATTGGCCTTGACGGATGAGGAGTGGGTTTCCACCCCCACCCGGTATGTGATCCTGAAAAGCACTTCTTTGACCACAAAGGACAACAGCGGTGCGATAAAGGTAATCCATGAAATGGCAGGCTGTTCCTCCTGCACCATTAGGGAGATAACTGCATTATAGCCGATACCTGCGGCCACACCGATCAATGTCAGGCCGATACCGATGGTGACAAAGGATTCGATTTTTTGATGGCCGAAGGGATGGCATTCGTCAGCCGGTGCTGACCAGTATTTTACCCCGAAGAGGATGACGATATCCGAAGAGGTGTCGGAAAAACTGTGCAGGGCGTCGGCCACAACCGCCTGGCTGTTGCCCGCAAGTCCGATAACAAGTTTTATGACCGAGAGCATCACATTGGCAAAAAGCCCTGCCAGGGTGACCTTTCGTATTCTGGATTCAGCGGTTTCCTTACTTTTGTCAGAGGGCATATGATCTCCGGTTTGTCTGAAATGCCTGTTGTAATTAATTCCGGTCTGCCAGCAGGGGGATGAATTTGAGATTGGCCCTGGGAAACGGGTAGTGATCAATTTCCTCTAACCGGATCCACTTATGGTCGATGGGGCCCTTCAGCCTGACCCTGCCGGACTTATAATCGCAATAATAGACATCCATTTCAATTTTAAAATGGGTATAGGCATGGCGGACCCGGGTAATGAAGGTGGAAAGCTCCGCTTCAATCCCTGTCTCTTCCTTTATTTCACGGATGCATGCGTCTTCCGGTGTTTCATCCGTTTCAACCTTTCCACCTGGAAATTCCCAGAGACCGCCCAGAAGACCATCCAGTTTCCGCCGGGTGATCAATACACGATCTGCCTTGCGCACCACACCGATGGATATGTGGTGGGTGGGTACCTTTTTCCGGCTGACGCGGACCGGGAACAGATCCGTGCTGCCCTCCCGGTGTGCGAGACAATGGCCGGACAGGGGACAGCTTGAGCAGTCCGGGTTCTTCGGTTTGCAGATCAGTGCCCCCAGTTCCATGACTGCCTGGTTAAAGCTCCCCGGGTCTGCCCTGAAAAGAAGGGCTTCAGCAGTTTTCTTGTAGGTTTTATGTGCGCTGGTGTGATTCACCGGGGTCTCCATCAGAAAAAGACGGGACAGCACCCGTTTTACATTGCCGTCCACAACGGAGTGGTCGTGGCCGAAGGCAATGCTCTGGACGGCTGAGGCAATATAATCGCCCACACCGGGCAGGGACAGGAAGGTGTTGAAGTCATCCGGTACGATTCCCCCCATAGTTTCCGCAACAATTCCGGCAGCCCTGTGAAGGTTCCGGGCGCGGGCGTAATATCCAAGGCCTTCCCAGGATTTGAGAATTGGTTCCAGCGGAGCCTTTGCCAGCGTCCCCACATCGGGGTATTTTTCCATGAATCTGAAGTAATATGGGATTACTGTTTTTACCTGGGTCTGCTGGAGCATCACTTCGGAAACCCATACACCGTAAGGGGATACGTCCTCCCGCCAGGGCAGGGTCCGTTTGCTGGCCTGGTACCAGTCCAGCAGCAATTGTTGAATTCTGTTTATATCGGTGGGGTTCAATCTCTTTCCTTTGTCTTTCTATTTTTTTTGTTCTGGTTATTTTGTTCTGGGGGGTGGTATCGGTCGAAATCGTTTTATGCGCTGTTTGAATTCAGCAATTGCCGATCCGGGTGTTTGCCTCTTATACCTGAGACCCACGTATAGATCCATGATCTTTCCTATTTCCGGTGCCAGATCGGGACGTTGCTCCATACTCCCCTTTAAAAAGTCCACATGCCCCTGTCCCGCTTTCTGGACAAGGTCTGCCCTTACCAATTTTTGCCTTAGCGCTTCATAGGCCTCGGCCACCGGATCCTGGGCCGGTTTTCTTCTGCGGTACTGCCAGGCCAGAACGGCTGCAAACACGCATAGTCCTGCAATGGTAAGAAGGATGAGGGTGGCCGTGGTTGCCCCGTTTCCCTTTAAAAATCCCAGGGTATTGAGCCAGGCCTGCTGATCAAAATAGGAGTAGCCGGTGAACCAGGATTCCCACCTGAGGTTTACGGCATCCAGGGCAAATCTGACTTTGGTAATAAATGAAATTCCGGATGCACCGCCTGTCATCGCACGGGCGGAGGAACCATCCGGATTCAATGTCAGCCGTTCCGGGGCTACTGCACTGGTGGGGTCCACCCGGACCCATCCCCTGGTTTCGTCAAAGTATTCGGTCCAGGCGTGGGCATAGGACTGCCGGACGATAAGATATCCGCCATAGGGGTTAAATTCTCCCCCCAGGTATCCCCCCACCACCCGCGCGGGTACACCGGCTGCATTCATCATAAAGGCAAAGGCCGAGGCATAATGTTCGCAGTATCCTTTACGGCTTTTAAAGATGAAATCGTCAATGGGGTGCGGAGGAACTGAACGTCCCGGATTCAGAGAATAGATAAAATCATTTTCTTTGAAGAATGAAAGAATTGCCGCAGCTTTTCCGGAAGGGGTTGCCGCCGTCTCTGTGATTTTCAGTGAAAGTGCCCGTGTACTTGGATTCAGGTGCCTGAATCTGCTAAGGGTTTGTTGCAGCCGGTGCGCTTCCCTTCGTTCATTTTCCTGAATCCGATGGGGCATCAGGGACAATGACTGACTTTCGGGCAGCAGTGAAAAGGCCTGGTACTGGGTTTTCTTTGTTATTCTAATTCTGGCCCTGAGGCTGTGATCCAGGCCGACTACTGCCCAGCTCGGGCCCTTTACGGGACGGTCTAATGCCATCAGCCAGTGACTGTTGTGGGGCGCCATGAGGATGGTGTAGGCCATTGTTCCGCTGTCGGAAAGATCTGCTCTGCCCATGGGCATGAATCTGTTTCCGGCCAGGGGACGCCAGATCCGGCCGTCAAAGTCCTGAAAAACCACACCCCGCCAGTAAAGCTGGTCCGGCCGGGGCACACCGGACTGGAACTCCACCCTGAAGGCCGGCGTCTGATCCAGGGCCATGCTGGAAATCCGGCCGGGTTCCAGGCTTTCGGAAAACCCGGATTTACCCTGGCTGGGATCCTGTACCCCCACAATGCTTTCCGGCAGCCTTGGAAAAACCAGAAACAGCACCATGACAAGGGGGACAGACTGGGCCAGCATGGTGGCAGAAAGGTTCCGGCTATGGGAAAAATCCCGGTCCGGAGCGTTGATCCGGATCATGGCCAGAGTGGTTACAAAAACGCTGAACAACATGTATAGAACGATAAAAATGGAGTCAGACCGGAACAATGAGGTGATGATAATAAAATAGGTCAGCAGGATGGTGATCATCTTGTGGCGGTGGGTGGGCATTTCAAAGGGCTTGATGGCCGCCATAAGTGACATCAATCCCACAAAGGCGTCCGCCCCGATGACAAGCCGGGTGTTGGCAAGCAGGCCGATGATGGCAACAAAGGTCAACAGGTAACGGATCAACGGTCTGGGCAGAGGCCACCCGGTTTTCAGGCGTATCAGGGTATACCCCCACATCAGAATACACCAGAGGGTGATCCAGAAGGGAAGGCCGGGAACATGGGGCGCAATGGCCACTATCAGCGCAACGATGATGGGGACGGTATCCTGGCGTTCCCGGTCCGTAGCTGAAAGGCCCGGGAGTACAAGCCGGTCTTCGGGCGGGTCTTGAAGGGATCTTAAACGTGAGAATGGGCGGAGGACGATGTTTTTCATGTCTCGTCTCCCTTAGCCTGGTAACGTGCAAGCGCTTCAAGGCAGCGGTGGAGGTGGGGTTTACCCCCGGCGGGAAGGCTGGAAAATGATGCGCCGAGCCGCAGGCCGTATTTCAACCCCTGTCTTTCCGATAAAAGGAGTTTGTGACAGATCATGGACAGTTTGGATTCTATATCCCCCTGACCCATCAGGCTGATGTCAATGAGTACATCCCGGCCCGCCTCCGCAGTGAAATCCTTAACGAAAAGTCCCTGGCCCCGGGACAGGGTTTTCCAGGCGATATGGCCGATGGGGTTGCCGGGAATATAGGGTTTCAGTCCCTGAAAATCATCCGGGCCCAGGTGACGGCTCATTTCTTCCCCCTCATCACCTTCTCCGGCAAATCCCAACGGAAATGTGCCTGATTCCGGGGCCGGGTAAACAATTCCTTCGGCCTGCAGGGGGAGTTCCACTTTGAGCCGGAATAGCCCGAAGGGGTATACCGAAGTCAGGAGAATGTCTTTTAAATGAACGACGCCCCGCCGAATTGCCGGGAGTTTCAGATCCGCGGTCCGGGCATTTGTTGCGGACAGGGAAAAATGAACGGGATCAGTGTTGTTTATGCTTAAAAACAAGGACTGGGCCTGTCCTGTATTCCCCCTTACCTCCAGGGGGAAGATGAGGTTCTCACCTTTAAATACAGGTTGTGCCGGGTGTGGAATGAAAACGAGTCCCGTAAGGTTTCTGAATGAATGGAGAAGGGAGATGACGGCCATTCCCCCCAAAAGAAAAACAAGAATAAAACCGGCATTGTTATTGTAATTGATGGAACCGAGCAGCATCGCCAGCAGGATGCCCAGGAACAGATACCCGTGCTGGGTGGGCCGGACGGTAAGGTCTTTTCTCTGTATACGCCTCATTTTATGACCATTGGTGTATACGTCACACCGGAACGGGGACCTTGTTGAAGATCTCCATGAGTTGTCCGCGTTGCAGGTGACCCATATCCCGGTTCAGTTTCAGCCGGTGGCCGGCGGTCCAGGGAAGAATTTCTTGAAGATCTTCCGGGAGGGTGTAGTCCCTTCCGCGAATGTATGCCCAGGCCCGTGACGCACTGAGCAGGGCAATACCTGCCCTGGGGGACAGACCGATCTGGAACTCCGGGGATGTCCGTGTATATTCCAGGATATCCTGAAGATAGGTCAAAAAATGTTCTGAGGCGTGGACATTGGCCACATTATTCTGGATGTTCCGCACATCTTCCAGGGTCATACAGCTGTCTATGGTTTCCATCACACCGTTGCTGCCCTCCCCTGTGAGGATGCGCCGTTCCGCCTTCCTGTCGGGATACCCCAGGGAGATCCGCATCAAGAAACGGTCCATCTGAGATTCGGGCAGAGGAAAGGTGCCGGCCTGCTCCAGAGGGTTCTGGGTGGCAATGACGAAAAAAGGTGTCTCCAGAGGACGGGTTTCCCCTTCAATGGTGACCTGGCCTTCTTCCATGGCCTCCAGCAGTGCGCTCTGGCTTTTGGGGGTGGCCCGGTTAATTTCATCCACCAGAAATACCTGGGTGAACACCGGGCCGGGGTGAAAGCTGAAACTGGCGGTGTTCTGGTCAAACACCGACATGCCGAGGATGTCTCCGGGGAGCAGGTCGGAGGTGAACTGCATCCGCTGGAACTTCAGTCCCATGCACCGGGCCAGGGTTTTGGCAAGTGTTGTTTTGCCGATGCCGGGGAAATCTTCAATGAGAAGATGCCCCCGGGCGAAAAAACAGGCCAGTGCCAGCCGGATTTCGTAACGCTTGCCCAGGATCACTCTGGACACCTGGTCCACCATGGTCTCTACTGCCTGGGACATGAATCCCCCTTAATTTTTCGTCTGTTTGGCCGGGCGTACCTTCCCGAATTTCCAGTTTCGTATCAGGTTGATGAAGGTCCGGGTGGCTGTGCCGGAAGGGCCTTTGGGGATATAGGGTTTATCCGTGAAATCCCAGGCCGTGCCGGCAATGTCCAGGTGGACCCAGGGGGTCTCATCCACGAAATTGGACAAATAGGCCCCTGCGGTAATGGAACCGCCGGGCCGTCCGCCGGTGTTTTTGATGTCAGCAACTTTGGATTCAATCTGCTTCTTGAAGTTTTTGTCCAGAGGCAGGCGCCATACCGGTTCCCCTGATATACGACCGGCTTCGATCATCTGCTCCGTCAGTTCGTCGTTGTTTGAAATCAGACCCGTATAATGATGACCCAGGCCGATGATCACTGCGCCTGTAAGGGTGGCCGCGTCAATTATGCAGGTGGGCTTGTAAGTTTCAATACCCCAGGAT
>JAKSBB010000300.1 GCA_022361315.1 Desulfobacterales bacterium | reverse complement strand
TTGAAGTCGTGGGCAATACCGCCGGCAAGGGTGCCGATGGCCTCAAGTTTCTGGACATGGCGAAGCTGTTTCTCCAAATTCAGGGATTCCGAAATGTCTCTGAATATGGTGAATTTGGCAACGGCATTGTCATCGGTGGCGATGGGTGAGTTTGAAACATTATATTGGCGGCCGTCCCGTGGGTTCAGCAGAGTATAACGGCAGTGTTCTCCGGCCACCACCTCATCAAACCGGCACCAGGGACAGATTTCGGTTCTGTCATAGATCGCTTCGTAGCAATGGGCACCTACAAAGTCCTCCCCTAACCATTTGACCATGGCCGGATTCATATAGGAAATGGTGAAGTCCGGGGCGCAGATATACACGGGATCATCCATGGCCTCCATCATGGTCCGGTGTCTGGCTTCCGAAGCGGTAAGCTGCCGCTTCACCCTTTTTTTGGAAATGATCCGCCAGGTTTCCGTCATGAGCAGCGTCAGCTGTTCTACGTCGGTATGGTCATAGGGCGCCGTTTTGTTCCCCACCCCGGCAATGGCGATAAGCCGGTCATCGTCATACACCGGGATACTCATATGACGGTGTACATGAAAATGCCCCTCAGGATAGCCTTTGCGATCCGACCTCTTCTGGAAATCGTTGTGGATCACGGGAGCTCCCTTGCGGATGCAATCCGCCCAGATGCCGGCTTCTGACAGGGAATAATGATTGCCCTTTGCCGATTCGCATATCTTGAGCACCCCTTCCGACCATGAGGTGAGAAGGATGGTTTCCAGGTCCTGGTCATAAAAATGAAAATATCCCCCCTGGCTCTCTGTCAGGCGGACACCCTGTTCCAGTGCAAAGTCGGCCAGTTCCTGTTCCGAACGGTCTTCCATCCGGCTTAGATCCAGAAGTGCCTTGAGGCGGTCCCGGTTCAGCTGAATGGTTTTTTCCGCCCGTTTACGGTGGGTGATATCGGAAACGATACCGAAACTGCCGTTAAAGGCGCCGGCCTCATCCCGGATAATGGCAGGTGAAACCAGGGTGAGAACCGGTCCCTTCGTTTTTGTAAGCCATGAAATTTCGTAGGGCGTTGCCTCCCCTTTCTTTCGTCTATTCCGCTGGGCTTTAAAAATCATGCGGTTGATGTCGTCAAAAAAAACAGTCCAATGGTTCCCCGTGATCTCTCCGGTGGACATTCCCAGCAGTTTCCCCATTTGGGTGTTTGCATAGGTAACCATTCCATCCCGGTCGATGACCACCAGTCCCTCGGGCATGGTGTCCACCAAAAGACGGAACCGCTTTTCACTGACGGTCAGATCAAGCCGGGCCTGTTTTGTTGATTCAAAAGCCTCCCGGAGCTGTTGGTTGGAAGCCGCAAGATCACGGGTTCTTT
Source organism: Desulfobacterales bacterium (assembly GCA_022361315.1). The sequence continues at coordinate 16,295 of JAKSBB010000300.1, read as the reverse complement.
CCTGCACCCGGGTTTCCAGTGCCTGGTGAGAACGGCGTAATACCTCATCCGTTTTCTGCTTCATTGCGGACAGCCAGGACAGGCGCCATGAAATACCACCCAGGATAAGAAAGGCTGTGGTGCAAAAGATTACTATTCCTTTAAACCACAGCACCTGATTTCCGGTATAGAGGGGAATCGGGATTAAAGAGACAATTTTCCAATAATAGGTCTCATTGCGTTGGGAGGTGCCTTCAACAGGTGGCACCTTTTCTGCCAAGGGAAATACCGTTGTAAATGTTAAGAGGCCTTCCGAGGTTTCCAACTGTCCCTGACGGTTCCCGGATACCTTGGACCAGAGATTCGGAAATTTTGTTCTGAAGCTGATGCCCTGCTTCGTTTTGAACATGAATCCCCATTCATCTTCGGGGCGCATCCCCTTGAGCCAATATCCGTCTTTGTTGAGCAACATCAGAGATGTACCGGTATCTGATCTCACCGTGTTGAGTTTTTCAATCAGGAACCGGCCAAGGTAGTTTAACACCACAATCCCTATCAGGCGGTTGTCCGCGTCGTAAACCGGCCCGGCGATTCTTATCATCGGTTTAATGGGGGTTTCAATGTCGCCTTCTTCTACATTCAGGTCAAAGGGGGAGAAGTAGATCTGACCCTTTTTAAGGTGTACGGCATCTTTGAAATAGTAACGGCCGCCTTTGAACTGGAGGTCATTTCCGGTGACGGCAACGGTCCCTGTCTCCGTGTTGTTGATGCGGACCGTTTCCATGCCTGAGGCATCAATATAGCGGATTTGATCATACCGGTTGTGGGTGCTGCCGAATTTGAGAAGAAACGGGGTGAGTTGCATCAGATGTTCTTCATGAGATACCCCTTGATTGGCAGTGTTTTCCACCATTTGAACGATGAATTTCACGTCCTGGATGACCGGGGACAATTCGCCCGAGATATAACTTTTACCCACCCCTACCTGATGGATTTCATGATCCCGGTGCATGGATAGATCCGAAGATACCTGGATATGATAAATGTAAACCGCACACCCCAAGAGAAGGCAGAAAACAGGGAATAAAAACAGACAGAACCGTTTTAAAACCGAAGGTGAAAACGGTGAAACGATGATGGACTGATCATTTATCATATCTGCTCCAGAAGGGATGACGATGATTTTGTTTGCTTTTACCTCCGGTGGCAAGGCGATGACCAAGACCGAACGGAGGCTTTTTTCCGGAACCGCTTTTTATCATTGGTGAATTACCAGTCAGATTATCATTTCGCCGGGTGCTTGTAAAATACAAACTCTACTTTGTGGTATTTGGGTAATTTCCCCGGGAAGCCCATTTTTCAAGCCCCCCGTATCCATTGATTTCTGTCCACAGGTGGCCTGAACACAAAAAAGCATTGACAAGATCTTTTAAATAAATCTAATATCGAGCTGTGACCGAGCGCTCGTTCACAAAATTATTTCGAGCAAAACAGGTATATTAAGCTAAAGGAGCAACGAAAAAAGGACAGCAACCCAACGACATCTCTAATTTTCGAACCGCAGCCATCCTTAAATTTCGATCTGACTAATTATCAGTAACAAAAAGGGGAGGGAAGATGACAGAACTTTATATTGCCAAGGATCAATTCAGGGGTAAAAAAGTAGAACTGAGCGATATCAGCATTAGGGACGGTTTGCAGTCGCTGGAGACCGTAATTGATACGGATACCAAGGTCAAATACCTGGAAGGTCTGATTCTGGCGGGGTTTAAACGGATGGAAGCCACCAACTACGGCCATCCAAAATTCGTCCCCTTTTTCCCGGATGCCACGGAGGTGCTGAAACGTCTTCTCAACAGCGAAACCAAAGCACCTGACGGCAGAACCATCGGCGAAATGATGAAGCGCAACGGCGGGGATGTGGAACTGACTGCGGTATCCATCCATGAAAGCGGTGCTGAAAGGGCCTTTAAAGATTTTGACGCCGGCCATGGTCCGGATCGTATCCTGCAGATGACCTCCACCTGTCCGGAACATCAGATGGCCAATTCCGGTAAAACCCATGACCAGTATTTTGAAATGACCGAGCAGACCATTAAAGCCGCACATAGCCGCGGCATGGTGGTCAATGGCACGGTCAGTACCATCTGGGGCAGTCCTTTTGAGACATTCAACAAGCAATACAGCATGGATGAGAAGCTGGATATCGCCATCAGTTTTGTCAAACGGTATCTGGATTGCGGGGCCGACGACATTGAACTGGCCGATCATGACGGTTCCGTGACGGATTATCATAAGTCCTATGAATTTTTCAGCCGTGTGCTTGACCCTGAGGAGATGGGCAAGGGGCCGGACGGCAGGGACTATGCGGATCCCAAACTCTATATCGCCCATTTTCATACGAAAAATATGGCCTCTGCCCTTCGAAATGCGGCAGCCGCCCTGAAAGCCGGTATCATCCGGTTTGAATCCTGTCTCTCAGGAATCGGTGGTCAGCCGGCCAATACGGTGGACGGGGTGACTATAGAGGGGCGTGAGGGGGATTATTACAGTGATCATTTCAACCATGGGTTGATTTCCACCGAGGATATGGTGGCCATGTTTCATGAACTCGGGGTGGACACTGGTATTGATCTGGATGAATTGATCACCCTGGGTAAAAACTTCAAAGCAGATGTGGTGGATACCTTTGCGGCGAATCAGAAGAAATTGAATCGCGACTTCATGCTTTGCCGTTCCTTTATGATTACAAAAGGCAAACTCCCTGAAAGCGTTACCCGGCTATATGCCGGATAACCCCGGAACGTGTTATAGGGTGTTCTCCTCCTTTCCCAACGGGGCAGAGCCGGCACCGGCTTTGCCCCGTTAATCCGTCCCGCAAATCAGGTTGTGGTTGCGGTTTCTTTCGTGGTAGTATGACGAATTCAGTAATTTGCGGCGTGTCAATGTATCCGACGATTTTTGAAGGGGAGAATGCGTATGAACTGGAAATCGTATCTTATTATTTCTCTTTTCGTGTGTTCATTATTCCAGCCCAAGGCCTTTGGACAATATCAGGCTGAGGTGATCCACTGGTGGGTTTCCGGAGGGGAGGCCGCCGCACTCAAAGTGCTTGTGGATGAATTTGAATCCCAGGGCAATACCTGGCTGGATACCCCGGTGAAAGATTCGTACCATGCAAAAACCGCTGCACTTTCCCGAATGTTTTCAGGCAATCCGCCGACCATTGTTCAATGGCATGTGGGGGTAATGATAAAGGATCTTTATGAAGAGGGGCTTCTTGGGGATGTCCATGAGATCGCCCGGAAGCATGAGTGGGAAAAGGTCCTGCCTGAGATCATCTGGGATTTGATTAACATTGACGGAAAAGTGGTGGTGGTGCCCACAACCCTCCACGGCTCCAACTGGCTCTGGGCCAGCCGGCGCGTTTTAGAGGCATGCAACGTATCCATGCCCGACACCTGGGAGGACTTTAAGAAAACCGCCGCCGTAATAAAAGAAAAAGGATTTATTCCCCTGGCTCTGGGGGGACAGGCCTGGCAGGAAACGATTCTCTTTCATAATGTTGTGATTTCGGTTCTGGGACCTAAGTTTTATATGGATGCATTTGTGAAAAGGGATCTAAATGCATTGGGTAGTCCTGAGATGGTCCGGGCATTTCGGGAATTTGCGTCGCTTAAACCCTTTGTGGATGAGAAGAGTCCGGGACGAAACTGGGCGGAGACCACCGATCTGGTGATCAAAGGAGAAGCCGCCTTCCAGATTATGGGGGACTGGGTGAAGGGAGAATTTTTAAGGGCGGGGATGACTGCGGGCGAGGAAATCGCCTGCCGGCTCTGCCCCGGTACCGAAGGGACCTATTGGGTGGGGTCCGATGCCTTTGCCATGGTTGCCCTGAAAGATCCCAAGGCATTGAAGGCACAGGCTATTCTGGCTGAGGTGGCCATGGATCCTGAGGTGCAGCGCCGGTTTAACCTGAAAAAAGGTGCTGTCCCCCCAAGGACAGATGTCTCCCTTGAAGGCTTTGATGACTGTGCCAAACTGGGGATTAAAACCATCCGCGAAGGTCAGGTGCTGCCCAACCTGAACATGGCCAACCCCACCGTCATTGCCAGTGCCATACTGGACGTGGTCCATGGGTTCTGGAACAGCGAGACGCCTGACCCTGAAAACGCTGCGGCCGATCTGGTGGCTGCCGTCAAAGAGGCAAATTTTTAGTTCAATGAAACATACCCCTTCCGATCAGGTGCCAAAGGTAAAGTTCGGAATTCAGTATCAGATTCTTGCCGCTTATTCCCTTGTGGCCATACTTGCGGTTGCCTCTGCGGTGATTGCCTGGTTTTCCGTTTCAGGCAGCCAGCGTCAGATGCATCATATTGTGCGGACCATTCTGCCCGAGGCCATCATTGCGCAGAGCCTTGCAAAGGAGGCAAAAGGTTTTGTGGCCTATGCCAATCAATTTGCCGGCCTGAAAGATGATCAGGAAAGACAGGCACTGGTACATACTCTTCAAAAACGAATGCTTACGATTCATGGGTTGTTGGATGAGCTAAGCGGTCTTGATTCCACCATGGTGGATGTGGCGGGTCTTAAGGTTCGGTTTGCACGGTTGACGGAAAATTTTAAATTACAGAATGAATTGTCCGGGCGCTTTATCGCAGCCCATCACGAATTGGACGCTGCCAGTGCTGAGTTGCGTCAGAAGCATCAGATTTTTATCGAAATTGCAAAACCCAGAATTCGACAGGGATATGTGACCTTTCTGACCCGGGGGAAAGCCATCAATGATAAAATCAGGGCAGCCCTCTCCCGTCTTTCGGAGGAGGACAGCCTTAAGTATGCAGAAAAACTGGATGATGAGTTACGGGTCGGACTTGAAACCATGATTAACATGGAAGCCGGAGAAATGCGGGCCAATCTTGAAATGGTGGCGGCGGCCTACCTTGCCGTCGGACTTCTACACGAAGCGGCTTCCATAGATTCGCCGGAACGAATTCATGCCTTGCAGGTCCAGTATCTGGAATTGCTGGATTCTGTCCGTGAGCTTCGTCTTATTCTGTCCGCCTCGACCCCTGAAAATAGAAAGGTGTTGGTCACTGCCATACCCCTTCTGGCATTTGGCCGGGGAGAACGGAGCATTTTTAATCTGAGACTGGCAGAGCTTGAAGCGCGCAACAAAGTCCTGACAGTGGCCACGGAGAATATCCATTTGTCAGAAGACCTCGAAATGACGGTGGAGGCCCTGGTTGAAAATGCCGGACATGTGGTTGATAATGCCTCGGACCATCTCAATAATCGCCTGGTCCAGAGCCGATATCTTCAACTCTTTACAGCCGTGACGGTGGTGGTCTTCACCTTGTTCATCGGATGGTTCTTTGTGGGAAACCGTATTGTTAAGCGGATATTATCCCTTCAATATGCCATGCAACTGCAGGCAGACGGTATTGATACGGACATTCCCATATCCGGGCAGGATGAAATCAGCGCCATGTCCATCGCCCTGGGGAAATTTGTCGGACAGCGCCAACGCGCTGAGATTGAACTGAGAGAGGCCAAAGAAAAGGCTGAAAAAGCCGACCAGGCAAAGGGGCAGTTTCTGGCAAATATGAGCCATGAACTCAGAACCCCTCTGAATGCCGTTACAGGATTCAGTGAGTTATTATCCGGTACGGTTTCCGATCCCAAGCAGAAAAGCTATCTGGATGCCATAAAAACCGCCGGAAAGAGCCTGCTTGTATTGATCAACGATATCCTGGATCTGTCCAAAATCGAGGCCGGTAAAATGAATATCCGGTCCAGGGAGACAAGACTTCAGAATCTGTTTGAGGAAATTGACCAGATTTTCAGACTCAAACTGGTGGATCAGGATGTTGAATTGACAACCGGTATTGATGAGAAATTGCCGCTGTGTCTTTTGCTGGATGAATCCAGGTTACGACAGATTTTATTCAATCTCGTGGGCAATGCCGTAAAGTTTACACAGGCCGGGCATATTCATTTGCGGGCCGCTCGGGAAGGAGAGGCAGACGCCAACGGCCGGATATGTTTACGGATATCCGTAGCAGACACCGGAATAGGAATTCCCAAGGAGATGCGCGACACCATCTTTCAACCCTTTGAACAGCAGAAAGGGCAGGACCATGAGGCGTATGGCGGCACCGGGCTCGGGCTCCCCATATGTAAAAAACTGGTTGAGATGATGGACGGCCGGATAGAGGTCGGACCAAACCAGCCCAGAGGATCGGTTTTCAATGTTATTCTGAAATCCGTCACAGTCTCCGCGCACCAGGACCCCACTGCCGGTAAACAAAATAAACTCAATGGGGTGATGGATCAAGATCCGGTTGATACGGATCGGGACGACTCCTGTATTGCTCTGGCAGAAGAAATAACAAAAAATGGTGCGTTAAAAGAGGAACTTGTGGCCGGGGTGGTGCCTGGCATGAAAAAGTTGAAAGTCTCTTTTGTCATGGGCCGGCTGGAAGCACTCGGGCAGGAACTGATAGCCCTTGGCGACGCCTATGATGTGGCAGAGCTGACCCGGTTCGGGAAGGACCTGTTATCGGATGCGGATCTTTTTGAAATCAAAAAGATAAACAGGCGTATGGATGAATTCATTAATATGATAGAATAGCTGAAATGCGCAAATCGAATTGAAACGAGTTCTAACGGGATGAATCCTAAAAAGCCGCTCATATTGATTGTTGACGACAATCTTAAAAACCTCCAGTTTCTGGGGGCACTTCTCAAGAAGAACGGGTACGAGGTGGGGATTGCAGAGGACGGGTTTAAGGCCATTGCCTTTCTTGAGGACACCAAACCCGATCTGATCCTGCTTGATATCATGATGCCGGGGATGGATGGCTATGAGGTCTGCCAAAAGATCAAACAGGATCCGTTTACCATGAGTATTCCGGTTATTTTTCTAACGGCGAAATCAGAAAACGATGATCTGATCAAGGCGTTTGAATCCGGTTGTGTTGACTATATCAAAAAGCCCTTTAACTCCCTTGAACTGCTGGCCCGGGTGAAAACCCATGTTGAAATAACCCTGTTGCGCGAGTTGATCCCCATTTGTTCCCATTGTAAAAATATCCGCGATGACAAGGGGGTATGGGAACAGATGGAAACATACTTTGCAAAAAACACCCACCTTAAATTCAGTCATGGGCTGTGTCCGTCCTGCTGCGACTCACTTTACGGCAAAGAGGATTGGTATCAGAAAAGAAAAAAAAAGAAGTAAAACAAGCCCGTTCAGGTATGCTTGATAAATTTTGATACCTGTCCGCGGCGAACCCGCCAGACCTTTTTCTCATCCTGAACCCCCTTGAGAAAACCGGTGCGCAAAAAATTTTTAATTCTTGCGGAGGTCAGGCCGGAGAGCCGTGAGAATTCTTCCACAGAGATGGTTTCGTCCAATAGGAGTTGTGATGGTTTTGTAATGGGTTTGTTTTTCCGGGGGCGATAACCGGAAATTTTGAACAATTCTTTTTCAGGAATATGCCATTGACTGTTGGAGATCTTTTTTCCGCTGAGAAACCCTGTTTTTAAAAATCGTCTGACCTTGATGGGGTCCATATGGACCTCTTTGGCAAAGGTCTCCACCGAGATATAGCCCTCCGGGGCCTCGACTTCAGGCATGGTGTCCTGAAGGAAGTCTTCTTCGATGCGCTGGAGAGAGGCTTCAATATGGAATTTGCCGGCCCTGGTATCAAAGGGAACCACAATGATGGGTTTTTTCTTCATCTCACCGGGGATCTCAGGTGTGGTATGGCTGATCCGTGGCACAGCCACGTCAAAGAAGTAACCGCGCTTGGACAGTTCCGCCTTGGCAGAGCCCGTGATCATATTGGTCAGCTCACCGGCAAGGTCGTTGATCTCCTCCTGGCTGGCACTGGTGTGATCAAAAATACCTGCCAGGATTTCTTTGAGGAAACCGGCGGAGAAATTGATGATGAAATAGCCCTTGATGCCGTGGCCGTTCAGGGTGATAAACCCGTTGACGTCTTTGCTTGTCAGGGGACTGAGACGGACGGACGGTTTGCCGGGACGGGATGTCACACCGGCAAAGGTGGAGAAGACATCCATTGAGGCAGATATAAAAGGATTTATATATTTTACGTCCATCTGTGCCCATTTTTTTTATTAAAAAGCCAATCGGTAATATACGCTTCCCAGGGATTCTTTACAAGAAAATAAGATAGAGTTTTACCCGGAAGGGCAGGAGAAACCCCATGGTTCGTGTGCAATGAGACGCAGGCGTAAAATTAGGGTCAACTTAAGGCAAAAATTAGGGTATAATGGGTGAACGGATTAAAGGTGTTCGTTATTTTCTTCTCATCTCTCCTGAGTCAAACACCAAACAAAGGATCCGGCCCTTCCGGATCTGAAAGGGGGTAAGATGAAATTCAACAAGATCCTAAACCCGGTGGACGGATCTGAACATTCCCGGCATTCAACCGCCTATGCCATAGAACTGGCAAAACAGTTCGGATCAAAGATTATTCTGCTCCACTGCCACAGCCGGTTTCCGGTGGTGCTGTCCGAGCCCTATTTTCAACAGGCGGTCAATGAAATCATGAAAGCATCGGAAACCCTGGTTCAACCATTTGAGGAAATGCTGACCGCCGCAGGGGTGGACTTTGAGGCCCGGATACTTGAAGGTCTGCCCGGGTCCACCATTGCCGAGGTGGTAACGATTGAGCGCATTGATCTGGTGGTTATGGGATCCAGGGGGGTCTCAGACTTTGAAGGCCTGTTCCTGGGGTCCGTGGCCCATCAGGTGCTCCACAAATCAGACTGCCCGGTATTTATCGTCAAGTAAAATCATTTAGTTCAGCCCTTCTCCCTTCCGTGTCCCGGAAGGGAGAAGGGTGTTTTATTATTGATTCTCCGGTTTCCTTCGTGTATTGGTTGGGCCTGTTTTACAACATTTAAGATGTAAAAACTTACCCGTAACCATTTAAGGAAATCCAATGACATATCTGATACTCTATCTGCTTCTGGGGGCAGTGGCCGGCGTGCTGGCGGGACTTCTGGGCATCGGTGGCGGCCTTGTCATCGTTCCCATGCTCACTTTTGTGTTCACTGCCCAGGGGATGGCCCATGATATCATTCTTCATGTGGCATTGGGCACGTCGCTGGCAAGCATCATATTTACCTCTATGTCCAGTATGCGGTCGCACCACCGGCACGGTGCGGTCATCTGGCCGGTGGTTCTGCGGATTACACCGGGAATTATGGTGGGTACATTTACCGGGACCTGGATCGCAGCCATGTTGTCCACCAATTTTTTGAAAGGCTTCTTCGGCTGCTTCCTGCTGTACGTGGCCACACAGATGCTCATGGGAATCAAACCTAAACCCACCCGGGACATACCCGGCACCGCCGGTATTTTTGCGGCCGGCAATGTCATCGGCGTGTTTTCCAGCCTGGTGGGCATCGGCGGCGGTACCTTGTCGGTTCCCTTCCTGACCTGGTGTAACACGAAGATCCACAAAGCGATTGGTACCTCCGCCGCCATCGGGCTTCCCATCGCCGTGGCAGGCACCCTGGGGTATATCATCAACGGCCTTGGGGCCGAGGGCCTGCGGCCGTTGTCCCTGGGGTTTGTGGATATCAAGGTGCTTTTCGGTCTGGTGGCGGCCAGTGTGCTGACCGCACCTTTGGGGGCAAAACTTGCCCACAGCCTTCCCATAGACAAACTGAAACGGATTTTCGCTGTGCTGCTCTACGTGGTGGGGGGCAGGATGATATTATCGGTACTCTTTTGACCCCGCAGCCGGCCGGCTAGCCTGTGATTGACTGAATCAGAAGCACACCGGCCATGATGTACAGCAGAATTCGCAGCCACCGTCGATAGGTGTCTTCCGGAAGCCGGTTGCGGATTTTCATGGCGGCCAGCATCACCAGAAGACTGAAGACTGCCAACGGTACGGCGGTTTTCAGGATTTCCATCGTCAGAAGCCCGGCACTGACGAACACCGCCCCCTGGGTGAGTTTGCCGAATAGAAAGCAGAAGTTGAAGACCTGGATCATGGCGGTTTTGTCCATGCGGATCTCCAGGGCAAAGATCACCAGAGCCGGGAGCATGACGTTGACTGTTCCCCCCAGAAGACCGGCCAGGGTACCGAATACGGCGGCGGCAATCCGGGGGTGTGATCGAACCCAGGAAAAGCCCACCCCGATGCGCTCGGCATTCAGATAAAGAATCACAGCCGCCGCCAACACCGGGCGGAAGACTTCGGCAGGCACAAGGATCAAAAGCTTCGTCCCCAGATAGCTGCCCGCCATGCCGTACAGGGCCAGTGGCCAGTATAGGGCGATACTCCTGCCCCACTTCCCTCCCTTGAGAATATTGGCAATATTTAAAACAATGGTTGGCAACACAAGGATCAGGATGGCACTGCGCACATCGGTACCCATGGCCAGCAGCGGGGTGGCAATCAGGGGAAAGCCGATGCCGGCAGCACCATGGATCAGGGCGGCAAATCCCATGATCAAGGCAAACAGGGCGGTTGTCATATCCGTTTCCATAGCGGATTGACTCTATCCTGTTTCCCGGGGAAAATCCATGGATGTGTGCGAAGTCTTGAACTTTTCCGTGATTCCCTCTAAGATCCAATATTAAGGGTCGTCTTCACAGTCCATTGAAATAACACCGAATCTGTTGGTGAACGAACCAAAGCGGTGGTGTCGGGAGGTGCGATGAAAATATGCCTGGGGATCTTGCTGGCGTTGGTGCTGGTGTCCGGAGCAACTGCCGAGACCCTCTCCCTGGTCACCCTTGAAAGTCCGCCGGCGGAATACTCAGAAAACGGGGAAAGCCGGGGGCGAAACGTGGATATTGCCCGGGAATGCCTGAAACGGATGGGATTTGACTGCACGGTAAAAATAATACCCTGGAAACGGGCGCTGATTATGGTGAAAAACGGTTTTGCCGATGCCATCATTGATGCCGCCTTCACTTTTAAACGCTCCGAATTTTTATATTTTCCTTACGAAGCAATTTATGTGGAGGAGTGGTATCTGTTCAAACGCACGGGTGAATCCATAACAATGGACCGGGGATTGGCCAATGCCGGGCTTTACGATCTCGGCATCTCACGGGGATTCCAATATGGCGGTATGATTCAGGAGACCATCGATAATCGACGGTTTAAGTCGATCCAGGAGGTGGTCAACAATGAAATGAACATCATGAAGCTGGTGAAAGGACGGTTTGATGTGTTTGTCGGGGTAAAGATGACGGTCAAACACCTGTCCAGGCAGATGGGGGTGGAAGACAAGATCCGTATCGTGCCCATGACCGAAACCGGGAAGCCATATCTGCTCAGTTCGTCCAAAACCTATGTGGCCTTTTCAAAAAAGACCATGACCAGGGACATCGCCGATCTGTTTTCGTATACCCTGAGGCAGATGATCGAAGACGGCACCGTTGGGAAGATCGAATCCCGATATTTTTGAAATACCGGTGCTAAAAAGAGTCCACGTTAAATCAGATCCTTTTTGGGTTACGGCCCGGCATAAAGGTAAAATTCGGTGACTGTGAATCTATAGATAAATAAGTCTTGGCTAAACTTGTTTTTTTGTCGCAAGTGCTTAACTTGCCTCCATACAATTTCGTTTATCTTGTCACAGCGGGGCTCAGATCCTGAGTCCCTAAGAAAAGAGAGGAGAATTTATGGATACCTATCATCTCACCGACGATGTCGCCGAGCGTCTGACGACCACCGCCCGGGCCATGACAGCCCCCGGTAAAGGCATCCTGGCGGCTGACGAGAGCACCCCCACCATCAAAAAACGGTTTGATACCATCGGGGTTGAGTCCACAGAAGACACCCGTCGGGCCTACCGGGATATCCTTTTCACCGCACCGGAGGTCCATGAGTATATTTCAGGGGTGATCCTGTTTGAGGAAACCCTGGGACAAAAAGGTGTAGAGGGTACGGCGTTTCCGGAGTTGCTGAAATCCCGGGGCATCATTCCGGGTATCAAAGTGGACAAGGGGCTGGCCTTTATTCCCGGTACCCGGGAGGAAAAGGCAACCCAGGGGCTGGACGGCCTGGCTGACCGTCTGGCAGACTACAGGGCCGCCGGCACAGAATTCGCCAAATGGCGGGCCGTCATCACCATCGGTAGCCATAAGCCCACACGACTGGCGGTGGATATCAACGCCCATGGGCTGGCCCGGTATGCAGCCCTCTGTCAGGCCGCCGGTCTGGTTCCCATTGTGGAGCCTGAAATTCTTATGAACGGCGATCATGACATCCATACCTGCGAACGGGTAAGTGAATGGGTACTGAGACGGGTGTTTGAAGAATTGTCCCACCACCGGGTACTGCTTGAGGGAATGGTGCTGAAACCCAGCATGGTGACTGCCGGGGATACCTGCCCGGAACAGGGTGATGTGGAAACCGTTGCCGAAGCCACTGTCCGGGTGTTCAAACGGGTGGTGCCTGCGGCGGTGCCGGGAATCGCATTTCTATCGGGTGGTCAGAGTTCGGAACTGGCCACTGCCCATCTCAACGCCATGAACCGTATCGGTCCCCATCCCTGGGAACTCAGTTTCTCCTATGGTCGGGCCCTCCAGGAACATCCGCTGAAGGCCTGGGACGGTAAGGACGAGAACCGGGGGAATGCCCAGGCCGCACTCTTGAAAAGGGCCCGGTGCAATGGTGCTGCCCGGTTTGGAAATTATACTGCGGAGATGGAAGCCGAATAGCTTTTTCGTCTGCTATTCGTTTTCCAGCCAGGCTTCTGTTTCAGGTCTGAGCTTTTATGATTCCGGCATCTGCAATACACCGGAAACCGGCTATCGATAGTGGCGGTTATCACCATTGCGTTGGTGTTTTGTCCAACCCCGAACCGCCGTCATCCCACATCGATCTATTCTCACCACTTCCCCGGTTAACCCTTGACAACCCAACGGAACCGTGACAAAAAATAAAAGACCGAGCGCTCGCTCGATATGATAGTTTCATCCGGATACAGAAAAGAAGGAGTCATCATTGGCCAAGAACAAAGCGGTTTCCCTAAGTGACGGTGAAGTCCCGACCCAGATTAAGAATCCTGAACTGGTCCGGGAACGGCGGCGGCATATCATTGATTCCACAGTACAGCTCTTTATTGAACACGGGTATCATAAAACCACAACGCGGATGATCGCCAAGGCAGCCAATTTTTCCATCGGGTCTCTTTACGAGTACGTCAGCTCCAAGGAAGATCTCTTGTATCTGGTCTGCAAAACCATTCATGAAGAGGTTCAGGATGCCGTTGAAGAGGCCCTGGCAGCCAATGCCAAGGAGAAAGAGCAACTGGCCGAGGTCATCCGTCAGTATTTCACGGTCTGTGACAAGATGGCCGACCATATTCTCCTTATGTACCAGGTGACCCAGTTTCTGCCGGATAAGTGGAAGGAGCGGGTATTGGTGAACGAGCTTCGGATCACCAATATTTTTGTGGAGACCCTGGCGGGAATGTCCGGGAAAAATAATTTTCCCGAACTGGATGAAAAGATCGTCAACCTGGTGGGGCACAATATTTCCGTTCTGGGCCAGATGTGGGCCTTCCGGCGCTGGCATGTGAAAAAGCGGTTCAGCCTGGACGAGTATATTACCATTCAAACAGAATTTATTCTGGGTCTGCTTTTCTGACAGGGCGGCGCTTTTGAGGGTACTTTTCCGACCGAGCGATAGTTCGGATTGAGAGCCGCTTTGGTGGCGGCTTTCGGCCATCCATCCTAAAAAAAATCAAAGATTTCTCAAATTTATCATTTATTTTTCCGGGGATATATGCCACTACAATAGTATATATAAACTCTGTTTAGTTTAGTCAAACTTTTCGGTATTATAAAGAAGGAGATGTTATGAGCGCAGAACCTGAAGTATATACCCCCAAAAACTCGGTCAAAGTCGTAACTGCCACCTCTCTTTTCGACGGCCACGATGCCTCCATAAATATCATGCGGCGAATTTTACAGGACTCCGGTGCCGAAGTGATTCACATCGGTCATAACCGGTCCGCCCAGGAGGTTGTGGATGCGGCCATTGAGGAAGATGCCCAGGGGATTGCGGTTTCCTCCTACCAGGGCGGTCACATGGAGTATTTCAAATACATGGTGGACATGCTGCGGGAAAAGGGAGCGGATCACATCAAGATTTTCGGCGGCGGGGGCGGCGTCATCATTCCTTCTGAAATGGATGAACTCCACGCCTATGGCGTTACCCGTATTTATTCCCCGGAAGACGGCGCCAAAATGGGGCTCCAGGGGATTATTAACGATAAGATCCAGGCCATGGACAATCCCTGTGTGGATTTTAATGCATTGGACTATGACGGCCTGAACCTTGAGAACAAACGGGTGACCGCGAATTTCATCTCCGCGGTCCAGGAGGCGGCTGCTCAGGATAAGGGGCAACTGGATACCATCATGGCCCGGATCGGTGAAATGGCGGCCGGCAAGGATGTGCCTGTTATCGGCCTTACCGGTACAGGTGGTGCTGGTAAATCTTCCCTGACGGATGAATTGATCATTCGTATTCTCCGGGATCTCACCGAGGTTAATATTGCCATCATCTCCTGTGACCCGTCACGCCGGAAAACCGGCGGTGCGTTGCTGGGTGACCGGATCCGGATGAACTCCATCGAGTCCGGCCGGGTGTATATGCGGTCCCTGGCCACCCGGCGTTCCCAGACCGAACTGCCGGAAGCCCTTCCCCATGCCGTGGACGTGGCCAAGGCTGCCGGCTACGACATTGTCATCGTGGAAACCGCCGGCATCGGCCAGGGAGATTCCAGGGTGGTGGACCTGGTGGATATTTCCATCTATGTCATGACGGCGGAATTCGGCGCGCCTTCCCAGCTTGAAAAAATCGATATGCTGGACTATGCCGATATCGTTGTGGTGAACAAGTATGAAAAGAAAGGCAGCGAGGACGCCTTGCGGGACGTCCGCAAGCAGGTGCAGCGGAATCGCAAGGCCTTTGATAAAGATCCCAATGAAATGCCGGTATTCGGCACCATCGCTTCCAAGTTCAACGACGACGGAGTGACCGCATTCTACCACTGTCTTCTGGATACCATTGCCGAGAGAAAAGGGATTCAATATGATTCCTCCATTCCGACGGTGGGGGTGAAAGAGTCTTCCTCTAAAACCATCATTATCCCGGGTGAGCGGGTGCGGTATCTGGCCGAAATTGCAGATACCGTCCGGCAGTATCACAAAGATACGGACGCCCAGGCCGAAGCCATCCGTCAGCGCTGGCATCTTGAAGAGACCATAAAGGCCCTTGAGGAAAAGGGCGGTACCGACATTGACCATCTCAAGGCCGCAGTGGCGGCTGCAGATGAACTGGTGACCGGAGAGACCAACGAAACAGTGGCTGCCTATGCACACTGCCATGAGATGTACCAGAAGGATGAACTGGTCTACAAAGTCAGGGACAAGGAATTCCGGCTGCCCCTTTATAGTGAATCTCTCTCCCATTCTAAAATTCCCAAGGTGGCCGTACCGGGATTTACCGACCCCGGCGACCAGTATACCTGGATGCGAAAAGAAAATTTTGCCGGCAGTTTCCCCTACACCGCCGGTGTATTCCCCCTGAAACGGGCGGACGAAGATCCCACCCGGATGTTTGCCGGAGAAGGGGGACCCGGGGATACCAATGCACGGTTCAAGCTGCTCTCTTCGGCCTACCCGGCCAAGCGGCTGTCCACGGCCTTTGACTCCGTCACCCTGTACGGGTTTGACCCGGACCGCCGGCCGGACATTTACGGCAAGATCGGTACCTCCGGGGTGAGCATCTGTACCCTGGATGATGTAAAACTGCTGTATGACGGATTTGACCTCTGCGCCCCCAATACCTCCGTATCCATGACCATCAACGGCCCGGCCCCCATGATGCTGGCCATGTTCATGAACACGGCCATTGCCCAGCAGATGGACAAGTTTCGGGAAGACAACGGCCGGGAGCCCAATGAGGCTGAAGCCAAAGAGGTTAAGGCCTACGCCCTGGCCAATGTTAGAGGGACCGTCCAGGCCGATATCCTGAAGGAAGACCAGGGCCAGAATACGTGCATCTTTTCCATCGAGTTTGCCTTGAAGATGATGGGGGACATCCAGCAGTACTTCATCGACCACAACGTGAGGAATTTTTACTCTGTCTTCATCTCCGGTTACCATATTGCCGAAGCCGGGGCCAACCCCATCACCCAGCTGGCCCTGACTCTGGCCAACGGGTTCACCTATGTGGAGTATTACCTGTCCCGCGGCATGGACATCGATGACTTTGCCCCGAACCTTTCCTTCTTCTTCT
>JAKSBB010000776.1 GCA_022361315.1 Desulfobacterales bacterium | reverse complement strand
CCCCGGAATACGGTGCTACGGCCGGCTTCTTCCCCGTGGATGACCAGACCCTGGACTACCTGAGAAAGACCAACCGGGAAGAAACGGCGGAACTGGTGGAAGCCTATTGCAAAACCAGCGGATTCTTCAACACCCACGACCAGGCCCTGACCTTCTCCAAAACCATTGATGTAGACCTGTCCGCCATTGAAACTTCTGTGGCCGGACCGACCCGCCCCCAGGACCGGATTCCCCTGTCCCAGGTTAAAGAGAAAACCACGGAGATCTACGATCTGGCCAACCGGAAGGACATTCAGATCCCGGCACCCGAGGGCCAGGATGATGGTGGTCCCGCCCTTACCAACGGCGCCCTGGTCATTGCAGCCATCACCTCCTGCACCAACACCTCCAATCCCTACACCATGATCGGTGCCGGACTTGTGGCCAAAAAGGCGGTGGAAAAAGGACTCTCCATTCCCTGGTATGTGAAAACCTCCCTTTCCCCGGGCTCCAGGGTGGTACTGGACTACCTCAAAGGGTCCGGCCTCATGGAATACTTTGAAAGCTTAGGATTCAACAACACCGGCTTCGGCTGCATGACCTGTATCGGAAACAGCGGTCCGCTGGACCCGTACATTGAAGAGGCCATCAAGACCAATGATCTGGATGTGACCTCCGTGCTGTCCGGCAACAGAAACTTTGAAGCCAGAATCCATCAGGAGGTCAAAGGCAACTTTCTGTGTTCTCCCATTCTCGTGGTGATTTATGCCATTGCCGGTCGTATTGATATCGATTTTTCAACTGAACCCCTGGGAACAGACCCTGAGGGTAACCCGGTATTCATGAAAGATATCTGGCCGGAAGCCGAAGAGGTGGATCATTTTGTGGAAACCTACGTCCAGAAACGGTTTTTTGCCGAACAATACGCCAACATCTTTCAGGGAGACAAACTCTGGCAGGACCTCAAGGTGGAGGAGAGCACCACCTTCACCTTTGAATCGGACTCCACCTATATCAGGAAGCCCCCCTTCTTCACGGATTTCAGCCTGACTACGGAAGCACTGGCAGATGTTAAGGATGCAAGGCCGCTGCTGGTGCTGGGGGATTCGGTCACCACCGATCATATTTCTCCTGCCGGCGCCATTCCCGTGGACTACCCGGCAGGCATTTACCTGACGGACAACGGCGTCAAACCCTGGGAGTTCAACTCCTACGGTTCCAGACGGGGAAACCATGAAGTGATGATGCGGGGTACATTCGCCAACATCCGGATCAAAAACAGACTGGTGGAGGAAACCGGCGGATTTACCCGGCTTTTACCCGGTAAGGATACGGGCTATGTCTTTGACGCCTCGGAGAATTATAACGCCTCAAAGACAGAACTTGTGGTCTTCGGCGGAAAAGAATACGGTACCGGATCTTCCAGAGACTGGGCAGCAAAAGGCACCTGCCTGCTGGGGGTTCGGGCCGTGATCACAGAGTCCTTTGAACGGATACACCGGTCCAACCTGGTGGGCATGGGGGTACTTCCCCTGGTGTTTAAATCAGGCGACTCATTTGACAGCCTGGGACTCACCGGAGAGGAAACCTTTAACATCAGCGGCCTGGACGATATCAGTCCCAACGGCCTGGTGACGGTTACAGCCAATGCCGGCGGCAAAGAAACCCAATTTGAAGTCATTGTCAAACTGAACACGGATATTGAGGTGGACTACATCAAAAATCAGGGCATCCTTCACTATGTCCTGCGCCAGATGATATCCGCCTGATCCTTAGTATAGTCCGGATTCACCAGAATTCACGACAGCAGATGCCCTGCGTTTAACACGCAGGGCATTTTCTTAACCGGGAGACATGCAGCCATGACAGGATTCGTTCGACGAATATCAATGTCCTTTGCCAACGCCCCCATTCGTTCTAAGCTGGCACTCTCCTGTTCCCTGGTGTTTATGGCTGTACTTCTGGTCTCCACCATCACTTTATATTATCTCACCAAACAAACCATTGAGGGCCATATTGAAAGTGAACTGAATAACTCCACCAAGTCCATTTTAAACATGGTTCAAACCGCTGCCAACCTGTCCATCCGAAATCATCTGCGGGCAGTGGCCGACAAGAATAAAGAAATTGTGGTCCGTGTCTACCAGGATGTGTTGAAAGGCAACCTTACCGAAGCCGAGGCGAAAAAACGGGCGGCGGAAATCCTGCTCAGCCAGAGTATCGGCGACACGGGCTATATCTACTGTGTCAATTCCCGGGGCATCATCCAGGTTCACCCCAAACATGCCCTCATGGGGAAAAACCTCTCCGGTTATCCATTTATCCGGCGTCAGACCCAGGAACGGTCGGGGTATATTGAGTACAACTGGCAAAATCCCGGGGATTCGCAAAAGCGCCCTAAAGCCCTATACATGACCTACTTTAAACCCTGGGACTGGATCATCTCGGCCTCATCCTACAGGGATGAGTTCAGAAATCTCATTTCGCCTGATGATTTCTCAAACAGCGTACTGGGACTTCAATTCGGAGATACAGGGTATTCTTACGTCATTGACAGCAGGGGAACCGCCATTATCCATCCGACCCAGCCTTATGTGGACATCTCAGATTCACAGGATTCCGACGGCAGATACTTTATCCGGCAGATGATCCGGGATAAAAACGGCCGAATCATCTATCCCTGGCAAAATCCCGGTGAATCCAGAGCCCGTGAAAAACTGGTCATTTTCAACTATCTGGCCGAATATGACATGATCGTTGCGTCTTCCAGCTATCTTGAAGAATTTTACCGCCCCCTGACCCTCGTCCGCTATATTATCATCGGCGCGACACTTCTGGCACTCTGTCTGCTCATCCCCTTGACCTACTGGCTGGGCAATCGTCTTGGCAGCCCCCTGTCACACATGGCAGAACGATTTGACACCGCGGGCAAAGGAGATTTGTCTGTACGCATGGATATGGATGCCGAGGATGAAATCGGACAGATGGCCAGGGGATTCAACGGCTTTATGACCCGGTTGGAACGATACCGGGATGAACTCACAGACCTCAATACCACTTTAGAAGACCGCGTAACCGAACGGACCCGGGAACTTGAACAGGCCCTGGCAGAGGTCAACACCCTCAGCGGACTCTTACCCATCTGCTCCGCCTGTAAAAAAATCAGGGATGATTCCGGATACTGGAAGCAGATTGAAACTTACATCTCCGACCATTCGGACGCGAACTTTACCCACAGCATCTGCCCGGTGTGCGAAAAAGAATTATACGGCGATCTGCTGCCACCCGAAAAATAACAATCACTTATAAAAAACATCGTTTTTCCCATTATTTACTAATATTTAGCGTTTTCCTTTTTCCCTTGTCCTTTTGAAAAAATCGCATTATAGTCGGTTCAAACACCCGACTTGTTCCATATTATGAAACAGCATTTGGCCACAATAAATTAGCTTCAACTAATGAAATTAATTCATTTTTTTCCTTTTCCTCCACACTTTTTATGCTATACTCCGTCTTGCTGTTTTTTGTTTTTTTTGGCGTCTAATTTTATATTTTAGGGATTGTAAGTCATGATGGAAATCAATCATTACGAATTTGAGTACGGTGAGTACGGCGAAACCAAAGATGTCCAGATCAACCTGAGGGGGTTTGACATCCTTCGCTACAATAATATCAGCAAAGGCACCGCTTTTACTACGGATGAGAGACGTAAACTCAAGCTGGACGGATACCTGCCCCCACGGGTGAAGAGCCTGGACGAACAGGTCAAATCCAGCCTGAGAATTCTTTCAGAGAAAGAAAATGATATTGAAAAATTCATTTATCTAAGAAGCCTTTACGACAGAAACGTGGTCCTGGCCCACGCCGTTATCGCGTCTGACGTGACCAGTTTTCTGCCCATCATTTACACCCCCACAGTGGGTCTGGCCTGCCAGCAGTACTCCAACATGTTCCGCCGGGCCAACGGTATCCACTTTTATCCCGGGAACATCGACCAGGCCGAGCACATTCTTCACCATTACACCGACCAGGACATCCGGGTGGCCGTTGTGACGGACAACCAGGGTATTCTCGGTATCGGCGACCAGGGTGCCGGCGGCATCCCCATCTGCCTGGGTAAACTGATGCTCTACACCCAGGGTGCAGGTATCGCTCCCTGGCATTGCCTGCCCATCTCCCTGGATGTGGGCACGGACAACGATGACCTCCTGAACGACCCCAACTATCTGGGCTGGCGTGAACGCCGCCTCACCGGTGATGCCTATTACGAATTTATTGAAAAATTCGTCACCGCATTCAAGAAAGTATTCCCCAAAGCCCTGTGCCAGTGGGAAGACTTCTCTAAACAAACCGCCTTCACTGTCCGTGATAAATACCTCAAGGAAGTGGTATCCTTCAACGACGACATCCAGGGTACCGGTTCCATCACCCTGGCCGGTATCATTGCCGCCATGAAGGTGACCAAAGAAAGCATGACCGATCAGGTTTACCTGGTGCACGGTGCCGGCGCAGGTGGTGTGGGCATCGCCGAACAGATCCAGACCGAACTGGAAGAACAGGGGATGAGCGCAGAAGATGCCATTGCAAGAATCTTTACCCTGGATTCCAGAGGTGTGGTGACCTCTGACCGGGATCTGGAGCCGTACAAAATCAAGTATGCCAAAGATCCGGCCTCCCTGACCTGGTTGAAGAGTCCTGAAGACAATACCCTGCTCAACGTCGTGAAAAACGAAAAAGTTACCGTTCTTATCGGCACCTCCGGACAGCCCGGCTGCTTCACCCGTGAGGTGGTGGATGCGGTTGCCGAACACACGGACCGCCCGGTGATTCTTCCCCTGAGTAACCCCACCAGCAAAACCGAGGCGCTGCCCGTGGATGTATTCGAATGGACTGACGGAAAAGCCCTGGTGGCCACCGGTTCTCCCTTTGCCGATGTGGAGCACAACGGCAAGGCCTACCGCATCGGCCAGATGAACAACGCATTTGTATTCCCGGGTGTCGGCCTGGGGGTAGTGGCGTCCGGTGCCACTGAAGTGCTTCCCGTGTTCTTCTCTGCAGCCGCCCATGCCGTGGCTGAATTTATCAGCGAAGAAGACATCAAGGACGGCATTCTCTGCCCGCCCCTGCACCAGCTCAGAGAGGTATCCATCGCCGTTGCCAAACGCGTGGGTGCGGAAGCCATCAAGGCCGGGGTTACCCAGGATGACTGCCCCTTCTCACGCTTCAAACATGAAAACAACGAAGCACGCCTTAACGCATTGATCGACAACATGTGCTGGAACCCCGTATACTTCTAACCGATATACTTCGAATCGGTCCCCGCACCTGAACACCACCCGGCCGCTCATGGCGGCCGGGTTTATTTTTTTCCCGACATCCCTTAATCTTCCCCAAACTTGATTTCGTGGGCTTTAACCGGTATAGACTGTAAACCATGCACGGCTGGACAGGACATATACTGCACATCAATCTCACCCGCCACGATTACCACGTGGAATCTCCGGAACCGGATCTTTACCACCGGTTTATCGGCGGCAAGGGACTTGGTGGGTATTACCTGCACCAGGCAGGTAATCTGGACTGGAACCATCCGGATATGCCCGTCTCTCTATTTACAGGCCCCCTGACCGCAACCGTTGCCCCGACTTCAGGCCGCCTTCACCTGGTATCCCGGTCCCCGCTGACCGGTTTCGTGGGGGATGCATCCGTTGGCGGAAAGCTGGGAACACAGCTCAAACGGGCGGGATGGGACGGTGTCGTCATCACCGGTAAAAGCCCGGATCCTGTGGGCATAGAGATCCGGGACCGGAGGATCCGGTTTATTCCCTGCGACCATCTTCAGGGGAAAGATACCCGGGAGGTTTACCGGGCCGTTGCACCCAAAAAGGCAGGCATGGCCTGTATCGGTCCTGCAGCGGAAAACGGGGTAAGATTTGCATCCCTGACCACCGACAACCACCATTCCGCCGGACGCACAGGACTGGGCCTGAGCTTTGCTGCCAAAAACCTCAAGTATTTTCTCGCAGAGGGAACCGGTAAAGTCCGGGTCACGGATAGCCCCAAACTGAAGGAAGCCCGGGAAGAAATCATCCGGTTGACCGCAGCCTCTCCGGCCCTGATGGGCCAGTACGGGTTCACCTGCCTGGGCACCGGTGCAGTATACGACCTGATGGACAACCGCCGGATGATGCCCACGGACAACTTCCGGGCCACCCGGTTTGAACCCGCCCCGAAACTCAACGCATCGGCCTACGCTGCAGCTTACGCCCCCAAAAAATACGGTTGCAAAGGCTGCCATATTCTCTGCAAGAAAATAGGCACCCGGAATAAACCCGGTGCGGCCATGCCTGAATTTGAAACCATGTCCCACTTCACCGCCCTGATCAACAGCAGGGATATCGACCTTGTGGTGGAAGCCAACGATCTGTGCAACCGCCTGGGTATGGATACGATTTCCGCAGCCGCCACCCTGGCCTGCAGACGGGAAATCACAGGAAAAGACTACACAGGCAAGCAGGTGCTATCCCTCCTCACGGATATGGCAATGAACCGCGGCGAGGGCCGTACTCTCAAACTGGGTGCAGCGGAGTATGCCCGTACCCACGGCCATCCTGAAACTGCAATGGCGGTGAAAGGCCTGGAGCTGCCGGCATACGATCCCAGAGGGGCTTACGGTATGGCCCTGGCTTATGCCTTGTCCACCCGGGGGGGATGCCATCTGCGCGCCTATCCCATTTCACACGAAATTTTCAGGAAACCCGTGGCCACGGACCGGTTCAGCTTTAACGGAAAAGCCAGAATCATCAAGATCGCCGAGGACCTCAATGCTGTGGTGGATGCCCTGGTGGCCTGTAAATTTACCTTTTTCGCCGCCGGTCTTGAAGAGTATGCCAAAGCATTTACCGCAGTAACGGGAACCCCGTCATCGGCCCAGGACCTCCTGGCTGCAGGTGAACGGATCTACTTCAACGAACGGCTCATCAACCACACATACGGATACGGGGCGGATGCCGATGATCTCCCTGCCCGTTTTTTCACAGAATCCGGTTCCGGCGGCAATGGAATCCGTATCCCGCCACTGGACAGGGACGCATTTCTCCATACCCGGGAAACCTACTACCGGATACGGGGACTGGACGCCAACGGTGCGCCGTTGCCGGAGAAAAGAAAACACCTGGGACTTGACTGATGGACGCATTGATCCGCAAGTACGAAGAAAAGCTGATCCAGGCCGGCCTGGCGGATGCTAAAGGGCCGGGGCGCCCCATTGTGGGGGGCCTTGATTACGCGCTGAGCTGGAACCGGACCGGGCCTGAAACGAAAAAACTGGAACCGGTCTTCACTGCCATGGCCATCAATTCCCTGGTCTTTTTCCGTCCGGCCGCACCCTATGATAAAATCATCGGTTTTTTGGCCAAGCAGGCACTGGCAGCCAACCGCCCCATTCAGCCGGAAGACTGTGAAACCCGTACCTTTCTCCACGACCTCCCCGTCGTATCCGGATTTTCAACCCCGGATATCATCACCGCATTGAAACACCGGAAATGTGTGATCATCTCAGATACAGGTGCAGATGCAGGAAAAAGGTTGCCGAATATACCTGAAGGTCCGGCCATTATTGCCCACGGCACCGTAAGCCCGGAACAGGGATTTGTGGTGGGAAGCTCTGTGGTCTTTGCCTGCTTTGTAAAATTCTTTACCGACTATCTAAGCCATCTGAGATGTGGCACGGCTTCCAATGAAATGCACAGGATCTACGATGCCCTGCACCCCTGGCTCACCAACAGCCCCCTGCCCGCACCGGATCTTATGAAAGGGCCGTTTCAGACCGAAGAAAGCGTCTATATGGCCATGATTCAGGCCGGGGCCAAAACCGTTGAATACGGTCTTGTGGATTCCTACTTCGGCAACATTTCTTTCTGCCGAAACCAGATCCTTTATATCAGCCAGACCGGCAGCTCTCTGAATGAACTGGCCGGCTGTATCGATCCCGTGCCTCTGGACGGTTCATCAAGTGCCGGGCTCACCGCCTCCAGTGAACTTTCCGCCCACCTGGAAACCATATCAAGGACCGGTGCCGACGCCATTCTTCACGGCCATCCCAAGTTTTCCGTCATTCTGTCCATGGACTGTGATCCAAAAGAAAAGCAAGCGTGTCAGTTCAGCACCCGCTGCCATATTCATTGCCCCAAAGAGCGGCATGTCCAAGGCATCCCCATTGTTCCGGGGGAAGTGGGTACGGGGGCAACAGGGCTGTGTAACACACTGCCACCGGCCTTTGAACGCAACGAAGATGCAGCCATCGTATACGGACACGGCCTCTTTACCCTTGGAAGGAATGACTTCACACAGGCTTTTGGCACACTTCTTTCTGTGGAAAACCGGTGCCGAACACATTATATGGATTGTGTAAATAAACTACGGCGCTGATGCGCCCCTAAGGCAGGAATCTATCCGTAACACTACCGGAGAACGGGAAGTAGACCGGTAGCTACGGCTTTTTCCGCCCAAACCTCAACCGTCGGTAAGGGCGGCAGCTAATAGATCAGACGTTCTCGTTAAACAAAAACCCGGCCAGATCCGTCATTTTATCCTGAAGTGCCAGCATCTCTTCCGAAGGAAACTGCCGGATCAACTCGTTGGATTCACGGTCAAAGACCTTAACCACAATCTCGTTATTATTGTCATCAACTGAAAAACTGAGTTTGGTCTGGATGGTCTCTGAAAGATCCTGAAAAGCTTCAAGCACCTCTTCCACCTCCTTTGCCGAGATGGACTCAGGTGCGGTTTTTTCCTTTGAAGATTCCTGCTCCGGCTTTATCTCGATCTGCTTTTCCGCAGTCTGAACCTGCTCCACAGATCGTAACGGCGAAATCTCAGGAACATCCTGGGTGGTTATTTCCATTGCCGTCATATTCATTTGTTTTCTCCCTGATTAAGGTATTGCCTGTTTAAAGGTAATGATTGATTAAAACTGCCAGGTATACACCTGAAACTCTAATTTTCATATTGGCTTTAAAATTGTTTTCGGACGCTCACCTCACAATCTTGAGAAAAAAATAAAAAAATCGTGATTTTTTCTATACGAATCAGCCGCAGGTCCGGATTTCAAAAAGCCCCATCAACAATTGTCGCAACAATGCGACCCACCACAAAATAACACCCTTAAAATATATGTGATTTTTAAATAGCTCATTTTCGCGACAACTCTATCCGCCCCCACCATTAAAGGTTGCATTTCTGCACAGGATTTGATTTAACAGCAATAAAAATGAATTCACCCCATGGATAAGCAGCGTGGATACAAAAATGGATAAGAAAAAAATCTTCGGCCCCCTGACCCAGGACACCACAAAAGTCATCCTGGATTCCATCTCGGACGGGGTATTCACCATTGACTACAACTGGGAGATCACCTCCTTTAACCGCGCAGCAGAAGAAATCACCGGTATTTCCAGAAATGAGGCCATCGGCCGGCACTGCTGGGAGGTATTCCGCTCCAACATGTGTGAGGAAGATTGTGCCCTCAAACGGACCATGGAGGAGGGAAAACCCTTCATATCCACCTCAGCCTATATCATCAACAACCAGCAGAAAAAAATTCCCATTACAGCGGCAACGTCTCTGCTCATTGACAAAAACGGAGATGTAATCGGCGGCGTGGAGACATTCCGGGATCACTCCCTTGAAGAGGCCCTTCGCCATGAACTGACCCGGGGTGTCCAGGTGGAGGATATCGTATCCACCTCCAGTGCCATGAAAAATATTTTCAACATCCTGCCCCAGATTTCAGACTCGGACGCTTCCGTGCTTGTGGAAGGAGAAACCGGTACGGGCAAGGAACTTATGGCACGGGCGATTCATAATTTAAGCCCGAGAAAAGACAACCCGTTTATCGCCATCAATTGCGGTGCCCTGCCCGACACCCTTCTGGAATCCGAGTTATTTGGTTACAAAAAAGGCGCCTTCACCCATGCGGTGAAAGATAAACCCGGCCAGTTCGCCCTGGCCGAAGGGGGGACGGTGTTTCTTGATGAAATCGGGGATACCAGCCCTGCGTTTCAGGTACGCTTGCTCCGGGTGCTTCAGGAACATGAATACACGCCCCTGGGGGGTATATCCCGGGAAAAAACCAACGTGAGAATCATCGCCGCCACCAACAGAGACCTTTCTGCCATGGTGGAGAACAAAAGCTTTCGCCAGGATCTTTTTTACCGGATCAACGTTATCCGCATTTCGCTTCCACCGCTGCGACAACGGATGGAAGATATCCCGCCGTTGGTGGACCGGTTTATTTCAAAGCTTAACCTCCGGCAGAACAAATTTATCCAGGGAATTGACCAGGAAGTGCTGGCAGCCCTGATGTCACACGAATTTCCCGGCAACATCAGGGAGTTGGAAAATATCATTGAACACGCCTTTGTGCTTTGCCCGGAAGGATATATCAACACGACCCATTTGCCCGGATTTCTCCCTTCCGCTCCGGAGCCCCGGCTTCAACCCAATACGGACCCGGTCCGGGCCGCCCAGATCAAAGTGATCAAAGACGCCCTGGCCAGAAATAACAACAACAGGAATGCGGCAGCCCGGGACCTGGGAATCCACAAGAGTACCCTGTTCAGGCGGATAAAAAAACTTGGGATAAGTCTATAATTACCTTACACACCTGCACTGTAATTATGCGACCGCAGGTGTTGTACCGTCTCATTTATGCGACGGTCGGCAGGTGATTCGATCACAAATGATACGGTATTTTCTTTCAAAACCACCCGGAATCAACGGTATAGCCCTTGCATTGGAATTTTG
>JAKSBB010000372.1 GCA_022361315.1 Desulfobacterales bacterium | reverse complement strand
TGGCAGCATAGTACACCACGCCGCTGATCACCAGTGCCGGCACCGAAGCACCGGTATATTTGAATACGGCGGAAGAGACATAGGTGACGGGGTTCAGCAGGAAGACATAGGTGAAAAACCCGGCAATCACCGCCATAAATCCGGCCGGGTTTATCCCGCCGTAAAAATAGTAGGCAGCACCTTGTGCGTTTTCATAAAGTCCCCTGGCGTCCAGTTTCTGTCCACGAATCACAAAGTAATCCATGATCTGGATACCGCATACCGGTGCAAAGAAAACCCCCAGGAATGCAAAAAAACTGCCGGTATTATCAAAAAAGAAATTCGGGATAAATACGGCAATAAGGGCCACGGGCAGCAGCACGATAAAGGTGATCCAGTTCCAGGACATTCCCTTTTGCAGCGCAGGGATCTGTTTCAGGCCGATGGCCGCCACGTAGGCCCCTACAACAGCTGTGCCGATATTTGCCATGGCCAGAAAAACCAGGGCCACAAGTCCCATGGATATGCCGCCGAACTTGATCAGCCAGGCCGTGGGATCTGCATCCCCCGTGACCAGGGCGGAGGAAAGGCCAATGAGGCTGATGACACCGGTGGGCAGTCCCATGCAGAGCATTGCAGGCCAGATGGCCTGGCGGGCAGAAGGCACCATGCGGACCATGCCGCCCATGTATGGCCACCAGGAAAGCACAGAGGCCACCAGAATTTCAAACCCGGCGGTGTAATCCCAGAGCAGATCACCGGAAGATGCCAGGGGCTTTGCTTCAAAAATGGCCTTGATCCCCACACCGGCCACCAGTTTATAAAGGATTCCCAGCCCAAGGCCGGTAACGATAATGGAGATAAAAAAGGAGTAGTTCCGGATGGCATCGGCCCCCTTCCTGAGCATGAGCCATGAGATAGTGATGGCTGTTAGCGATCCTGCGGCCGATACCAGGCCCACCGATCCTTCATCCACCCATCCGGCGGTGAGGGCGATCCCTCCTGTGGCCCGTCCCAGGAGGATGAGCAGCAGGCAGTTCCAGCCCAGTACCGAGGCGTATTGAAGAAAGATGGAGAACCATGATCCCCGTGATCCCAGTTGAGGACGGCTGGCGGTAATGGTATCGATGCCGTAGCGGATACTGGCCGGGATGGTGGCCATGACCACAAAAAACATCCCCACCAGGCTGCCGGAAATCATGGCGATGGTTCCCATTTTGGC
>JAKSBB010000898.1 GCA_022361315.1 Desulfobacterales bacterium | reverse complement strand
TTATCATTAAGGTATTTTCCTTGTAATACATGTAATCCAACAATTCATTAGTTAAGGTTTTTCCTTCACTGGAGAGGTATGCCTCCCGATAAGTAGTCGGAAGGTCAGGGCGCAAATGCATACGAAACATGGAACCAGCTCCAGTTACAGAAACCGGAACATTTGCAATTTTAATCGCTTCACGTATTTGCTGAACCGCTTTATCTGTTAAATCATTCAACCTCCGGACAGCCTCTTCATCAAAATACTGCATGGCAGTATAACCTGCAGTCATTGTAATTGGGTTTGCCGAGAATGTTCCGGAATGAGGAAGCAGGAGGTTCTTCTCATGTGGGTCGAAAACTTTCATTACTTCTTCCCTTCCGGCCACTGCACCAACTGGGAATCCCCCTCCTATTATTTTTCCCAATGAAGTCAGATCAGGTTTTACCCGATAGTTTTCCTGTGCCCCTCCATGATTCACCCTAAAGGTTACAACCTCATCAAACACGAGCAATGCTCCATTTTTTCTGGTCCAATTGTAAAGCGATTCAACAAACTCATTATTCCCTGGCATAAGCCCTACCCTATGCGGAACAGGGTCAACAATCACACAGGCAATCTGCTCGTTTTGCTTATCCAGAATAGCCCGTGTTCTCTCAATATCGTTGTATGGATAGATAACTACATCTTTTGAAACGGAAGGAGGAGTTCCATGTGCCAACGGAACACTACTTGGATTGTCCACATCTCCCCAATTGGACGGATTTGCAGTTTGGCTTACTTCGGCAAAATCGTATGTCCCATGATATGAACCTTCAGCTTTAGCAATTTTAGCCCTTCCGGTATAAGCCCTTGAAGCTTTAATCATAGCCATTACAGCCTCTGTACCGGAGTTTACAAAGCGAATGCGATCGAAGCTTTTTACGCGATCAATTAAATGCGACGCAAAGGCCACCTCAATCTCTGAAGCAAGCGTGTAGGCTGTACCTTTCTTCAATTGTTCCATGACAGCATTTACAATCGGCGGAAAGGAATGTCCATGAATAAGCGCAGCCATATTGTTGGCAAAGTCTGTTCGAACTGTTCCTTCAATATCAGTTATAAAACAACCGGATGCAACATTGGCATAATCCGGATAAGGCTTTCGAAAAACCGTATTTCTGCTTACACCGCCAACAATAACCTGACGGGCTTTTTTATATATTTTTTCGCTGTTCTTTTTATTCGGCAT
>JAKSBB010000630.1 GCA_022361315.1 Desulfobacterales bacterium | reverse complement strand
CCTTTGAAACAGACCCGGCCTATGCTGCGGTGAGAAAGGCATTCACCGGCAACCGCATCACCTATCTGGACCGTCTGGCATTTCATCCCGAAGAGGCCAGAGAACGCCTGCTGGACAAATTTGCCACCCGGAGCCTTGAGGGTTTCGGCATTGAACGGATGCCGGGTGCCGTGTCTGCGGCCGGCGCCGTCATGTCCTACGTGGCGGAAACCCAGATGCAGGACACCCGCCATATCTTTAAGATCGCCCCCTATGACCTTGAAGATTTTCTGGTCATTGACGACCGGTCCTGTAAAAACCTGGAACTTCTTTCCAACATCCAGACCCAGGACAAGAAGGGAACGCTTATCCATGTGCTGGACAAAACCGTCACGGCCATGGGCGGCCGTCTGATCAAGCAATGGACCCGCTATCCCCTTGTGGATGATGCAAAGATCCGTGAACGGCTGGACTGCCTGGAAGAGCTGCTCAATGCACCGCATCTGCATGAATCGGTCATGACCCACCTTAAATCGGTATACGACCTGGAACGGCTGGGCAGTAAGATATCCATGGGACAGGGCAATGCCCGGGATCTCATCGCCCTGAAAAACTCCCTCAAAAACCTGCCGGCGCTGTTCAGCGACCTGTCGGATTTTACCCATCCCATGCTCAACGGGACCGGACTTGAGGACCAACACGCCCTCATCTCACGGCTGGAGGAACTGTCCTCACTTATCGAAACCGCCATCCGGGAGGATGCCGTCCATGTGCTGAACGAGGGTAACCTGATAAACGACGGATACAGCGCCGATCTGGACGAATTGCTGGCCATCACCAGGGACGGTAAATCCTGGATTGCCAAAACCGAGGCCAAAGAGAAGGAAAAGACCCAGCTTTCCTCCCTGAAAATAAAGTACAACAAGGTCTTCGGTTATTTCATAGAAGTTTCCAAGGCCCAGTCCGACCGTGTACCGGAACACTATATCCGGAAGCAGACCCTGGTGAATGCGGAGCGGTTCATCACCGAAGAGATGAAAGAGGTGGAAAGCACCATCTTTAATGCACAGGACCGCAGAAGCGCATTGGAATATGACATTTTCTGCGAGGTAAGAGACCAGGTGGTGGACAGGGCCCGTGACATCCTCACCATGGCCGGATTCATCGCCACGGTGGATGTATTGCAGGGTCTTGCCCGGGTGGCATCCGAAAATAACTATGTAAAGCCGGCACTCAACACAGACGGTATCATCGACATTGAAGAAGGCCGGCACCCGGTGGTGGAGAAACTGATCCAGGGGGAACGTTACGTGCCCAATTCCGTTTACCTGGACAACACCGAACGCCAGCAATTGCTCATCACCGGTCCCAATATGGCCGGTAAGTCCACGGTGCTTCGCCAGGTGGCTCTGACGGTGCTCATGGCCCAGATGGGATCTTTTGTACCTGCGGCAAGGGCCTCTGTCTGCCTCACCGACCGGATTTTTACCCGGGTCGGGGCCCTGGATAATCTGTCCTCTGGACAGAGTACATTCATGGTGGAGATGGAAGAGACCGCCAACATTGTCAACAACGCCACGGAAAACTCCCTGGTGATTCTGGACGAAATCGGCAGGGGTACCTCCACCTACGACGGGATGAGTATTGCCTGGGCCGTGGCCGAATACCTCCACGATTTAAACGATATGGGGGTCAAAACCCTGTTCGCCACCCACTATCATGAACTCATCCGCTTGGAGGAAACCAAGCCCCGGATCAAGAACTACAATATCGCGGTCAAGGAATTCAACGACAACATCGTTTTCCTGCGCCGGCTGGTGGAAGGCGGCACCAACAAGAGCTACGGCATTCAGGTAGCACGACTGGCAGGCGTCCCGGATCAAATCATCGACCTTGCCAAAACCGTTCTCACCAGTGTGGAAACAGGCGTTCCAGCGGAAACACCCCACCCCGCACCGGCCGTGAACAATAAAAAGCCCAAAGCCCAACGAAAAACACGAAGGTCAAAAAAAGACAGGGACGCCGACCAGATGGATCTGTTTTCACCGGCAAATCCCGGGGATGCCGAACTTCGGAAAATGCTGGAAACGGTTGACATTGCCTGCATGACCCCTCTCGACGCCCTGAACTTTCTCAATGAACTCAAGCAGAAGGTGAACCATAACCAATGATATCCGCCCTGTCCGTTCCCCGCTCCCTTGCAGCCCTGATGGTCTTCTGGCTGACCTGGATGCTCCTGGGATGGACAGGTCTCGGACTTTCGGTGGGGAATGCCTGGGCAAACCCGGCGAAAACCAAATACCTTAGAGCGGATACCTGCCTGAAAAAACTGCGGCATAACCCGGGGGAGAGCCAACGGATATCCGCCTGGCTGACCTGCATCGAAAAATACGAAAGTATTTACCAGCGCCACCCGTCAAGCTCATGGGCGCCGGCCGGCATGTATAAGGCAGCCGAGCTCTATCTTCAGTTATATAAACGATCTCACAACCGAACCTATGTATCCCGGAGCAGCGACCTTCTCACCCGGATCAAGCGGCGGTATCCCGACAGCGCTTACAGCAGGCGAAGTAAAACTCTGGACAAAACCATTGCTGCGCTACCGAAGCCGAAACCGGGGGATAACATCAAGGTCCTGAAGTCCAAAAAAGCCCAGACCCGGGATGATGCAGCCATTGCCAGGTATAAAGACGCCCTGAAAGCCTCTGACACACCCGAAGATATTATAAAACGCGCAAAAGTAGAACGCTTAAAGCCGAAGGATCCCATCTCTCTCAAAAAGCCGGCATCACAGTCTCCGCCGGCCCCGCTTCCCAAAGGCGACACCAGGGTAACCGGCCTGCGCTTCTGGTCCAACCCCGAATACACACGGATCGTAGTCAATGCAGATCATGAGCGGCCCTACGTCCATCGCCTGCTCAAACGAGACCCCAAGATCAATAAACCCTTTCAGCGGCTCTACGTGGACATTGAAAAGGCCAGACTGGGGAACGGGGTGGCCGAGCACACCCCCATCAACGACAATCTGCTCAAACAGGCCAGGGCCGGTCAATACCAGCCCCATACCGTCCGGGTGGTGGTGGACATCAAGGCCTTTGAAAACTACAAGATCTTTTCCCTGAAAGACCCCTTCCGGATCGTCATAGACGTCTGGGGGGAGAACGGTAAAGCGAAAGATCCCATGCAGGAGATGCAGGCCACTCTGGACAAGCCACCGGAATCCACACCTGAAAAGCCGGACCGGGTAACCACCGACAATCTGAAATCTTCGGACATTGCCAGGCAGCTTGCCCTGGGGGTCAGAAAAATTGTCATTGACCCGGGCCACGGCGGCAAGGATCCGGGGGCACCGGGGTATATTAAAGGTGTTTGGGAAAAAGACATTGTGCTAAAACTCTCTCTGACACTGGCCGATATGCTGCGCAAACGGCTGAACTGCGAAGTACTCCTCACAAGGGAAACCGATAAGAAACTCACCCTTGAAGAGCGGACCGCCATTGCCAATACCCAGCGGGCCGACCTATTCATTTCCATGCACTGCAATGCCGCCCGGAGCAAGAAACTGGCCGGTATTGAAACCT